>NZ_JBASXK010000092.1:0-26125 GCF_049276915.1 Aestuariivita sp.
GGAGTTGAATGAGGACAGCGATCTGGGCGGATTGCCCGTCGTGACGGGTTGCGGTCCCTTGTCCAAAGCTGAATGCGACGACGCGCTTTGCTCGGGTCTGGATCGTGCCGGATCATTCGTCTACCAGAATTCAATCGGCGGGGCGGCCTTGTTCTTGCAAGGCCATGCCGTTGCAACATCGGGGCACATGATCCTGCTCCAGAACAGGGAATTGCACCATGTCTGAGGTTTCGGTCCGTAAAACCGCCTTTTCGGTTGAAGAAATCTTTCACGAAGGAGGGCCGGCACCCGCCAAAACCTTGCGCCGCGCTGCGGGAATGGCGATCATCCACAACCCGTTCGCCGGGCGGTACGAGCCGGACATTCAATGGTTCATGGAAGATCTCAAACCTTTGGGTCTGAGCATGGCGGCCCGATTGGTGTCACTTTTGGGCGGAGCGGATCAGGTCGAAGGCTATGGCAAGGGCGCGATGATCGGCGAAGCGGGTGAGCTGGAACACGGCGCGCTGTGGCATGCGCCGGGGGGCTACGCCATGCGTGAGCTTCTGGACAATTCCAATGCCATCGTGCCCTCGACCAAGAAGGTGGTTGGTGTTGGCGGGCGGCTGGATGTCCCGATCACACATATCAACGCTTCCTATGTGCGCAGCCATTTCGACGCGATGGAAGTCGGGTTGAACGACGCGCCTAGGGCGCATGAACTGGCGTTGATTCTCGTGATGAGCACGGGCGCGCGCATCCACGACCGGGCAGGCGGGCTGGCGGCCAAGGATATTGTTGGAGAGGATGGACTGAGATGAAAGCGAAGATCCGCAAGATTGCCGTGAATGTCGAGGAAACACACCAGGAAAGCGGTCGTGCGATTTCTCCGGCGACCCGCAAGGCCGTGGCGGTGGCCGTCATCGAAAACCCCTTTGCCAACACCTATCAGGAAGACCTGACCGAGTTGATGGACATTGGTGCCGAGCTGGGCGCATTGCTGGGCCGTAAATGCGTCGAGGCCCTGGGGATCAGCCCGGATCAGGCCGAAAGCTATGGCAAGTCAGCCATGGTCGGCGAAAACGGCGAGCTGGAACATGCAGCCGCCATCCTGCACCCAAAGCTTGGCGCGCCTTTGCGGCTTGAGGTCGAAAAAGGGGCTGCATTGGTACCGTCCTCCAAGAAAATGGGCAGCCCCGGTCAGGTTCTGGATGTCCCGCTTGGTCACAAAGATGCGGCCTATGTGCGCAGCCACTTTGACGGTATCGAGGTCCGCCTGAACGATGCACCACGGATGAATGAAATCATGGTGGCTGTTGCGGTCACGGACAGCGGTCGCCCGCTTCCGCGGGTTGGAGGTCTGACCCATGAAGAGGCCGAGGGCAAAGACGGCTTGCGCTAGGGATTTCGTTGGGCTGCAGTTGCACGACCTGACTTTGGTGCGGTAAGGTTGCGCATGTCCGACATGATCGAAAAAGACGACGACGAGCAGGCCTATGTGCTGGATGAACAAGTTGGATATCTGCTCCGGCTTGCGAACCAGCGACATGCTCTGATCTTTCAGCAAAACATGTCGGAAGACCTGACGCCCATGCAGTTCTCGACGCTGATCCGGATTGCCGAACACGGAGAGTTGTCACAGAACCATCTCGGGCGCCTTGCCGCGATGGATGTTGCGACGATCAAGGGCGTGGTTGACCGGCTCAAGGCCAAGGGTCTTGTGCGCTCGACGCCGGATTTGCAGGACAAGCGGCGCTCGATCATCTCGCTCACGCAAGAGGGGCAGCGGACGGTCGGAACCCTGAAGATCGACGGAAAGTTCATTTCCGAAAAAACGCTCGATCCCCTGAAACCGTCAGAACGGAAGACACTTCTGGCCTTGCTCAAGAAGATGTCCTGACGGCCTCGATCCTTTCGGGCCCCCGTAATGTTATGTCACGCGCTCTGGCAGACGTTGTGCCGGGGGCGTGTTGCGCGATCTTTCCGAACACACGACCCCGTCAATGATCGTCATGCCGACTCCGGGCAGGTTGCCCAGTTGAACCGATTCCAGCATGGTCTTGCCCGGCGCATGCTGCGCCTGATCCAGCAGGACAAAATCCGCACATCGTCCTTTTTCGATCAGCCCGGTGTCCAGCTCCCGTTGGCGGGCGGTGTTGCCGTTGCCGAAACAGAAGGCCTGCTCGGCCGGCACATTGCCAAAGGCCGACAGCATGGCGATCATGCGCAGGATACCCAAAGGCTGCACACCCGAGCCCGCAGGCCCATCCGTGCCCAGAATGACCTGATCCAGCTTGCCAAGCTCGCGCGCGGTGTTCAGCGCCAGAACCGCCGAGCGTTCATTGCCGTTATGGACAATCTCGAATGCCGATGAGCAGCTTTCGCACAGGCAAATGATCTGATCGTCCGGCAGGGCCGAGTGCCCGCCATTGATATGGCCGATCACATCTGTGCCGGTTTCAATCACCATATCCGCATCAATGAGCCCGGAACCCGGAATAGAGGGACCACCGGTGTGGATCGTACTTTGAATCCCGTATTTGCGGGCCCAGCCCACCATTTCCTTGGCGGTCTTTCCGTCCTTGACCGTCCCAAGACCCACTTCACCCAACAGCTTGACCCCTGATCTGGCCAGTTCGGCGAAATCTTCTTCGACCATGCCATGCTCGATCACCGGGGCTCCGGCATGCACCTTTACACCGGACGGACGGAAGTTTTCGTACCAGCGCTGCGAGGCGATCGCCATGGCCTTGAGGCCAACGATGTCCTTGGGGCGTCCGGGCATGTGAACCTCACCCGCCGAGATCAGCGTGGTGACCCCACCGTGCAGCGTTGAATCGATCCAGTGCAGTTGTTGTTGACGAGGCGTGTAATCGCCAACGACCGGGTGGACATGGCTGTCGATCAGGCCGGGTGCCAGTGTCACGCCATGGGCGTCGATCTCTGTTGTGGCGTTTTCACAATCCAGATCTTTCTCATATCCCCAGGCGTCGATTTTCCCGTCGATGGCAATCAGGCAATCGCCATCAAGGATCGGCTCTTCCAGCTTGCCAGACAAGATTTGCCCAATGTTTCGAATGACCAATTTTTTCAAGGCAGCCTCCTGAGTGGTGGGGTTTTTCATTTGTATACGAATATCCGGGCGCGGTTTCGTCAAGTGAATTCGCAGCGCCCTGCACAAATCCTATCGATGTTGACAGGCTTGTTCCATTCTGCATAATCATTCGTATACAAATGAATGAAAGGCGAGAAACATGTCTTTGGATGCCGCAGCAGAGAAACCCGCGTTCCCGGTGCCCGCCGGTGTTTTCGCGCAGACCGTAACATCTGTCGAGCACTTCACGGACAGGCTGTTCAAGTTCCGGATCACCCGGCCCTCGTCTTTCCGGTTTCGATCGGGTGAATTCGTGATGATCGGCCTGCCAAATGCCGAAAAGCCCGTGTTTCGAGCCTATTCCATCGCCTCCCCAAGCTGGGACGAAGAGCTTGAGTTCTATTCGATCAAGGTTCCCGACGGGCCGTTGACCGAGCATCTGCAAAAGATCAAACCCGGCGACACCGTGCTGATGCGCAAGAAGCCAACCGGGACTCTTGTCAATGACGCCTTGTTGCCCGGCAAACGCCTTTGGATGTTCGCCACAGGCACCGGCATCGCGCCTTTTGCCAGCCTGATCCGCGATCCGGAAACCTATGAGAAATTCGATGAGGTCATCCTGACCCACACCTGCCGCGAGGTCGGCGAGCTGAGATATGGTCAGGAGCTGGTCGGTGCATTGAAAGATGACCCTCTGGTGGGTGAATTTGCCCAAGGCCTGCGCCTTTACAGCTCCACAACCCGTGAAGATTATCCGTTCATGGGACGGATTACCGACCTCATGGCATCAGGCAAGCTGTTTGGCGATTTGGGTGTGCCACCGATCTCGCCGGAAACGGATCGCGGCATGATCTGCGGCTCGATGGAGATGTTGCGCGATACCAAGGCAGCGCTTGAAACATTCGGACTGGTCGAAGGGTCGAATAATCGCCCCGACACATTCGTCGTCGAACGGGCCTTTGTCGGCTAGGCTCAGCCGGATCAGAGCAAGATCAGGCTGATCTCTGGCACAAGAACAAACAGGATCAGGGCCAGAAGTGTCACTGCAAAGAATGGCAATGCGATCACGAACACCGAAATCGGACTGACCTTCGCGACATTGGCGGCGATATACAGACCGATACCCACGGGGGGCGACAACAGCCCGAGGATCAGGTTGATCGACACCACGACGCCAAAATGTATCGGATCAATACCGTAAACCTCGGTCGCAATCGGCAGCAGGATCGGCACCACCATGATCAGCCCTGCGATACCGTCAATCACGGTTCCCACCAGGATCAGGATCACCAGAACAAGAAGCAGAAAGGCGGTTGGCGACTTGGCAACCGTCTCGATCCATGCAGCCACCGTCTGGGGCACTTCGCCAAAGACCAGCACCCATGAAAACACACCAGCCGATGCAACAAGAAACAGAACCAGCGCCGAGTTGATCCCGGTCCGCAGCAGGATCGGCCCGAAATCCGAAAACTTCAGGGTCTTGGTAAAGAAGATCCCCAGGATGGCAGCGCAGAGCGCGCCAAGCGCTGCTGCTTCCGTGGGTGAGCCGAAACCACCCATGATCGTCCCGATGATGATGGCCGGGATGGCAAGCATGGGCAGCGCATCGCGCAAGGACTTGAACCGCTGTCCCCAGCTCTGGACTTCGCCCCGCGGATAGTCATGCCAATAGCCAAGCAGGGCAATCGTTCCCATGAACAGGCTGGTCAGAATGAGACCCGGCAAAAGACCCGCGATCAACATGTCACGCACAGCAAGCTGCGCCAGCACCGCATAGACCACAAAGACGATTGACGGCGGAATGATGGGCCCCAAAAGCCCCCCGAATGCCGTCACGGCCGTGGAAAAATCACGCCGATAGCCCTCTTTCTCCATTTCGGGAACCATCACCCGCGTCATCATCGCAATCTGCGCGGTCGCAGAACCCAGAATGGAGGCGACCATCATGTTGGCAATGAGATTGATATAGGCAAGGCCACCCTTCAGCGATCCGACAAAGACCGCGGCCAGTCGGATCAAACGCTGCGTGATCCCGGTTCCGTTCATCAATTCTCCGATCAGGATGAACAGCGGGATGGCAAGAAGGCCGAAGTTGTTCAGCGAACTGAACATCTGCAAACCAAAGCTGTCCAGCAGGACGGTGTTGCCCGAGGTTTGGATAAACACCAGCGCCGAGGCGCACAGAACGATCCCGATCGGCAAGCCGACCATGACAAGAACAAGAAACGCCAAGGCCGTCATTGCACGACATCCATCGCAAGCCCGGCGGGGTCTTCGGGACGCTCAAGCCAGCCGAAGTCCTCGAAAAGATTGGTCAGCGCGTGGATCGTGATCGCAACCGCAAAGAACGGAATGACCAGGTAAAACAGGAACGCCGGAACCGCCATGACGGGGGTCTGGTCGGTGTAAATGAAGTTGAAGGTCGCCGCCTGAAAGGCGGTGGCGTCAAACCCTGCCTTGGCGATTTCAACCGGATCGAACCAGCGCACACAGAGATAGCACAGGATGATCCCGAAGACGGTGGCCAGCGCAGAGACCAGAGCATGAAGGATCCGCCGGCCCTTGGACGACATGAACTCATGCAGCAGCAGAACGGCAGGATCGATCCGCGCGCGCAACATCAGGGAGGCTCCGACAAAACCGGACAGTATCATGGTGTAGACGCCGATTTCGTCTGCCCAGGCAATGGTGATTCCGACCATCCGCAAAAGGACGTTCATCAAGACAGACAGCGTCAGCGCGGCAATCAGGAATTTCAGCAAGAACCGCTCGAACGCACTGAGCCATGCCGAGAGCTTGCCGAAGATCATGGGGATCATGGTTTTGCCTAATCAAAAAAGAACTCCGGCGGCCAGGGTATCGGCCGCCGGAGTGTGCAACAAGGGTTTAGAACGTTGCAGCCAGGGCGCGCAGGCGCGCAAGGTATGGTGTCTGTGCGGACCATTCCGCATCCCAGCGCTCGACGATATCCCCAAAGAACTCAGGGCCCACGTTTTCAACGATTGTGAGTCCTTCGATGGCTTTTAGGCGTTCCAGCTTGCTTTCCTCTTCGGACACAAAGAGATCAATCGTGCGATCACAGTGTTTCTGCGCGGCTTCCTGGACGATCGCCTTGTCCTCGTCCGACAGCTGCGCCCAGACGCGACCCGACACCAGGGCGACCATTCCGAACAGCTGGTGGTTGGTTTCCAGCATGTTCTTGGCGTGGTCATAATAGCCAAAGTTCAGAATGGATTCGTGGTCCATGTCGATGGCGTCAATCTGACCGTTTGCCAGGGAATCATACACCTGCGTCAGCGGCATGGGTGCCGGGGCGGCTCCAAAGGCCTCGAAGAAGGTCTGGATCGGAGGGGCCGGTGTGATCCGGAAGCGCAAACCATCAAGATCCTCAACCGAGGTGATCGGCTCCTTTGCCATGACCTGGCGCATCCCGGTCATCGCATAGCACAGTCCCACGGTTCCCGTCGCCGCAGGCAGGGCATCAAGGATTTCGCGCGCTTCATCCGAACGCAGGATCTTGGCCGCATCCGCGATATTGGTGACCAGGAAAGGCGCGTGCAGCGCGCTCATGTCAGGTACCCGCAGTGTCAGGCCCGCAGTTGTCAGCCATGCCATGTCCAAAGCGCCTGTCTGCAACTGCTGCAGCATCGTGCCTTCATTGCCCAGCTGTCCCGATGGGAATGCGGTCACGCCAAGCCGGCCTTCGCTCATTTCGCCAAGGGTGACGCCCATTGCGTCGACTTCTTTGTTCCAGACGTGCACGGGTGGTGTGATCAGACCGACCCGAAAGTTCTTGTCCTGGGCAAAACCCAGTGACGGGGCTGTCACAGCCGTGACGATTGCCAGGGCGCTTAGAAAATTCTTCATTCCGTTCCTCCTGTTAAGATTATAGCCCACAAGCAGCTTTTTCATCGCCTGGTGGCTTCCGTTTCAAATCCGCAACGCTTCTTATTATCGTTTGTATAGAAACATGTTTGGGGGGGAGGGCATCTGTCAAGAAAAATCAACGGCACCCCGTGGTCTCTGTCCTGCAAGGCTGCGTCGTTGGTTGAGTTCTGAGCATCCGATCTGGTGACGGATGTCTCCGCGGTCTGTTGTCTTGGTTTGGCTGAGGCCAAGTTGGTTTTGGGCTGAAACTGAACGGGGCATTCGCCTTAACGCAGTTTTCCGCCTCTGCCTCTATCCGCCCGAACACGGGCATCGGCGGCATCACTCCCACCCAGAAACTGAAAACGGCCGTGTGAATTCTACGGATGCACCCCGCCAAGAATGGGGGGATTACCTGATCAGCCGCTGGGCTCTGCGAAGAAGATCCGCACAGTCTGTGCCTGTTGAGCGGGTGTCGATCAGGCTATTCAGCGCGCGGTCGATGTCATCGAGGTAGGTGTCGGCCTGATTTGCCTCCCCATTTCTGGAACGTCTCGGTCCGGATATCGAAATGAGCGGTCTTTGCAGTTTGGCTCAGATGGATTTCACGCACCTTCCGTGCCGGATTGAGCATGCGCTTCGCGCTTGATTGGGGTCATGTCGAGCAACCCGGCGTCGCCAGAGCGCTTACCTTCCATCAAGGCAACACGCAGGCGTGCCCGCTGGCCTTCCTGCGCTTCGATCAGGCGCAAGGACGCGCGGATCAACTGGCTGGTTGAACCATGACGGCCCTCGTTCAGCATCAACGCGATAAATTTTTCCCAATGCGGGCCAAGCGTCACGCTCGTTACTGCAATGTCAGCCTCCGTCGGCACGCATAAATGTCAAGTATAGGTATCACAGGCATTTCAACCAAAGGAAACGGTCGGCAACCCGCTCAGCAGTAGCCTTCGACCCCGACCCATTGCTCGTGGGTGTAGCGATCACCATGCGCCCAACCGACAGGAAGAACCTCTTCGATCGCGCCCATGATCTGGTCCGTCATGGCGAATGAACTGCCTGCCACACATTCCGTCAGATGATCCGCACTGCGTGTTCCCGGAATCGGGATCAGATGCTCTCCACGCGCCAGACACCATGCGATGGCCAGAACAACGGGAGTTGTCTCCAGATCGCGCGCCAAGGCTTTGAAGGCGTCGATCTTCTGAATGTTGTAGCTGAAGTTCGGTTCGCTGAAACGCGGCGTGCCCAGTCTGAAATGACCTTTTTCGAAGGTGCCGGGATCAGGTGGCGTTGATGCAAACATCCCGCGTCCCAGCGGAGAAAACGGCACGAACGCGACGCCAAGGTCTTTGCAGGCCTGGATCATCCCAAGTTCGGGTTGGCGGGTCCACAGAGAATACTCGCTTTGAACCGCATCCACATCGCCCACGGCGCAGGCGCGGCGCAGCGTGGCTGGTGAGATTTCCGAAAAGCCGATCCCGCCGATCTTGCCCTCGGCTTTGAAGGCCAAAAGCGTGTCCATCAGATCTTCGATGGCGACCTCCTGATCGCGCCGATGAATATAAAAGAGATCCACGTGTTCCAGCCCAAGGCGGGACAAGGAGCTTTCCAACTCGCCACGCAGGTAGTCCGCCTTGTTGTTGAACCCGCGCTGCCCGGTCTCGGGATTGCGCCAGATCCCGGCCTTGGTGGCGATCGTGAAACGACCGGCATCGCCCTTCAGGAACGACCCGATGATCTGTTCGGACACGCCCATTCCATAGACATTCGCCGTATCAAGAAAATCCACACCAAGCTCGAGAGCGACCGACAAAGTGTTGTGCGCTTCTGCCTCGGTGGTCGGTCCGTAAGACCCGCCAAAGCTCCAGCATCCCAAACCGACCTCGGAAACCATTTTGCCGTTTCGCAGGATTTTACGTGTCTTCATGATCGTCCTCATTGATGTGATCGCTGCAGCTTGGCCCCTCTCTAGCAAGGATTGCGCCCGGTGCGACAGGGCTAACCCGCATGACAAGGGCGATGGGCCCGCAATCGCGTTCCAGATCAAGGACTTCGACCCGCATTGTATTGCGACGCCCGCACCAATCGCTAGAGTGACCCGAAACCGGACCTTGGGTCAGAAAGGGTGGTGCATGTCTGCACGCAATATCTCGATCATCGGGCTTGGCTCGATGGGCTATGGAATGGCGCAATCCTTGCTGCGCGCCGGCCATGCCGTGCAGGGGTTTGATATCAACCCGGCCACGTCCGCGCGCTTTGCCTCCGAAGGCGGGCTGAGCGGCACACAGCCAGACGCAGCCGCGCGTTGTGATATCCTGGTTGTGGTGGTTCTGAATGCCGCGCAGACCGAAACGGTGCTGTTTGGCCCTGATGGCTGGGCCTCGCAGCTCAAACCGGGCGCGACGGTGATCGCATGCGCCACGGTTGCGCCTGACTTTGCCAAGGATATGGAAGGCCGTTGTGGCGCGCTTGGGCTGAACTATCTCGATGCTCCGATTTCGGGCGGGGCGGCCAAAGCGGCCTTGGGCAAGCTCAGCATCATGGCCTCTGGAAGCGCGGCCGCCTTTGATGGCGCGGCACCGGCATTGGATGCAATGGCCGAGACAGTCTTTCGCCTTGGAGATGCAGCCGGGGCCGGATCGGCAATGAAGGCCGTCAACCAGATGCTGGCGGGCGTCCATATCGCCGCCATGGCCGAGGCGCTGACATTCGGCATGACCCAGGGAGTCTCACCTGACACTTTCGTCAAGGTGATCAGCCAATGCGCGGGCACAAGCTGGATGCTGGAGAACCGCGCACCGCATATCGTGGAGGGCGACTATAGCCCGAAATCTTCGGTGGATATCTGGCCCAAGGATCTGGGCATCGTGCTTGATATCGCCAAATCGTCCAAGTTCGGTGCCCCTTTGACAGCCGCCGCACTGCAACAGTTCCTCGCGGCCTCAGGCTCCGGTCTTGGCGGCGAGGATGACGCGGCTGTTGCCAAGGTCTATGCGCGCAACGCAGGCCTTACCTTGCCGGGTGAGCGTTGATGCGTCTGGGCTGTATCGGAGACGATTTCACCGGGTCCAGCGATCTGGCCAACACGCTTGCCAAACAGGGCATGCGCACGGTGCAATACACCGGAGTTCCCAATGGGCCAGCCAGCGCGGATGTAGACGCGGGCGTTGTCGCGCTGAAAACCCGGTCGATTCCTGCGGCGCAAGCGGTGGCACAATCGCTTGCTGCCCTGGACTGGTTGAAAGACCAGGGATGCGAGCAGTTCTATTTCAAATATTGTTCCACCTTTGACAGCACAGCCGAGGGCAACATCGGCCCTGTGGCCGAAGCCCTGGCGGACGCCCTTGGTGCAGAGGCCGTGATCGTCTGCCCCGCGTTTCCGGGCACGGGCCGGTCGATTTATCAGGGGCATTTGTTCGTGAATGACAGGCTCCTGAACGAGAGCGGCATGCAAAATCATCCGCTGACGCCCATGACCGACCCCGATATCCGGCGTGTGCTTGCAGCTCAAAGCACAGGACCGGTCGGGCATGTCGATGCGCGCAGGGTTCTGTCAGGTGCCAAGGCGATCCGCGCCGCCTTGGACGCCGAAGCCCGCGACGGCAAACGCCTGATCGTCGTCGACGCGCTGCAAGATGGGGACCTGACGCAGATCGGGGCCGCAGCCAAAGGGCTGGTCCTGGTCACGGGCGGATCGGGTGCCGCATTGGGATTGCCAGCAAACTTCGGGATTTCCGCCAAAGCCCAGAGCACATGGACGGGTGAGCCGGGCAAATGCGTCATCCTTTCAGGCTCCTGTTCGATCGCGACGCGCGGCCAAATCGCACATCACAAGGCAAACCATGCGTCATTGGAGGTGAGCGCAGAGGCGCTGTTTGACGGGCGCATCACTTCAGGTTCTGCGGCCGATTGGCTGCTGGAACAGGAGGGCCTGCCGCTGGTCTACAGCTCGGCTGATCTGGCGATTGTCGCGCAAGCACAGGCCAGATACGGGCGCGAGGAAAGCGCTGCGGCGTTCGAGCAATTCTTTGCGGATGTCGCGCGGCGGTGCACGGCAGCAGGCATCACCAAACTTCTGACCGCAGGGGGCGAGACATCGGGCGCGGTGGTCGAGGGCCTTTCGCTTTCGCAACTCGAGATCGGACCCGAGATCGACCCCGGCGTGCCCGCTTTGCGCGCCGGCAAGACCCTTGTGCTGGCGCTGAAATCCGGCAACTTCGGAAGCGAGGATTACTTTGAGAAAGCCGCCAAGATGCTGACGGGACACCTCACATGACGACTGCCTTGCGTGAACAGATATGCCTACTGGCCAAGTCGATGTTTGATCGCGGTCTGACCGGCGGCAGCACCGGCAATATCTCTGCGCGCACCGAGGATGGTGGTCTGCTTGTGTCACCGACAGGCACGAGTTTCGGACGGCTTGATCCCGCAAGGCTCAGCCACTTTGATGCGCAAGGCAGGCTGATCG
Source organism: Aestuariivita sp. (assembly GCF_049276915.1). Taxonomy (NCBI): domain Bacteria; kingdom Pseudomonadati; phylum Pseudomonadota; class Alphaproteobacteria; order Rhodobacterales; family Paracoccaceae; genus Aestuariivita; species Aestuariivita sp. The sequence goes on from NZ_JBASXK010000092.1 coordinate 11,412, forward strand.
GGGGTGATCCGCCCACCAAGGAAATGCCGCTTCATTCCGCGTTTTATGACACGCGCAGCAGCGCAGGGGCCGTGGTTCACCTGCATTCCTGTCACTCGGTCGCCTGGTCGATGATGCCGGAGGTGGACCCGGACAACTTTCTGCCACCTATGACACCCTATGCGATCATGAAACTGGGCCGCGTCAAACTGCTCCCGTTTTTCCGCCCCGGCGATCCGGCCATGGGCGAAGCCGTGCGCGGACTGGCCGGCAAACGCTCTGCCGTGATGTTGGCCAACCACGGCCCGGTGGTCGCAGGCAAAGACGTCGAGGCCGCCTGCAACGCCATAGAAGAGCTTGAGGATACCGCCCGGCTGGCCATGATGATGCGGGGAATCCCGGCCAGGGTGCTGACACAGGCCCAGGTCGCCGATCTGGTGACCCATTTCGATATTGAATGGGACGACTGATGCGGTTTTCCGCCAACCTTGGCTTTCTATGGTCCGACCTGTCCCTGCCCGACGCCATTCGCGCCGCCAAAGCCGCAGGGTTTGACGCCGTGGAATGCCACTGGCCCTATACCGTGCCCCCAGCCCTGATAAACGCAGCGCTGGCAGAAACAGGCCTGAAACTATTGGGTCTCAACACGTCGCGCGGCGATGTGGAGGCGGGCGAAAATGGCCTGTCGGCACTTCCCGGGCGCGAGGCGGATGCGCGCGCCGCGATTGATCAGGCTGTCGCATATGCCATCGAGGTCAGGGCCGCCAACATCCATGTGATGGCCGGCTTTGCCGCCGGGGCCGAGGCGCATCAAACATTCGTTGAAAACCTCCGCCATGCCTGCGCCGCGGCGGCCCCCCATGGCATCACGATCCTGATCGAGCCGCTCAACAGCTATGATGCACCGGGTTATTTCCTGCAAACCACGTCACAGGCAGTTCAGATCCTGGGCGAGGTAGATGCGCCAAACCTCAAGCTGATGTTTGACTGCTATCATGTACAACTGATGGAAGGCGATCTGAGCCACAGGCTTGCAAGGCTGAAGCCGCAGATCGGGCACATCCAGTTTGCCAGCGTCCCCGATCGCGGTGCCCCGGATCAGGGTGAGGTCAACTATGCCCATGTTTTCGCGGTGATTGATCAGATGGGCTATGACCAGCCATTGGGCGCGGAATACAAACCCAAGGGGCCGACGGATGACACTCTGGACTGGATGCAGCGTCTCAGGTAATCCAATCGCTGTGTCAGGAATGGGAACTGCAACCGCTCGGGCTAACATGCGTCAGCGTCGCGGAACTCGTGGCGAAGTATAAGGGAACAGAACGCTGATCTTTGTCCGCCCGGTTTCCGGGCAAGGGCAACAAGTGGCGTTCGGGGACAGCGATCTGCCGATCGCCACCCTGCCAACCCAAACTCCGCAGGACAATGTGTCGATCCAGGCCGCACCGGTCTGGGCGCAAATATGTCGGAGCAAAACATCATCAAGGAGTTTCATTGATGGCCAAACTGACAAAGACGACCCTGTTCAAAGCAACCCTACCCCGGGCAGAAACGCCCATGGACAAAACCACCCGTGCCGCGCGGATCATCCTGGATGGAGAAGCCGAAAACCGCCAACTCAAGACAGCCCGCCTGCGCAAGGCGCGTCTGGAAAGGGAAGCCAGCCCGTCTTCCAAACCCATCCCCGCGGCACCCAAGGCAAAGCGCAGAACGCCCCAGATCAAAGCCGCCAAATAGGGCTGTTTCGTCATGGGCGCAGACCGCAACGCATGGCTGTCAGTGTCGAAGACTTGCTCTGAACTTGAGCAAGGTCACGCCAGGCAAGACAGGACACACTGATATGTCGGGACAAGTGACAAGCGCGTTTTGAATTGCTACATGACCGCGAACATTCTGTCATCAACGTCACAAGAAGGGCTTACAGACCTTGCAGATCGCGCAAACCGCTCTTCCCGGAGTCATGATCCTGACGCCGGTGCGCCATGGCGATGACCGGGGGTTTTTCTCGGAAAGCTGGAACAAGGCCCGGCTTGCCGAGCATGGGATCACCGTCGAATTCGTGCAGGACAACCATTCTCTCAGCCGCGATGTGGGCACTGTGCGCGGCCTGCATTTCCAGACCCCGCCCCATGCACAGGTCAAACTGGTGCGCTGCGGGCGCGGGGCGTTTCTGGATGTGGCGGTGGATATCCGGCGTGGCTCTGCGACATTCGGGAAATGGGTGGGCGTTGAACTGACAGCCGAAAACGGGCGGCAACTGCTGGTTCCCGAAGGGTTTGCCCATGGTTTTGTCACCCGCGCCCCGGATACCGAGATCGTCTATAAATGCTCTGATTACTATGCGCCCGAGTGTGACCGCGCGCTGATGTTTGACGACCCGGCCCTTGGCATCGACTGGGGCGTGACCCGTCAGAACGCCATCCTCAGCAGCAAGGACGCGGCTGCGCCGGCGCTGGCCGATCTGGACAATCCCTTTGTCTGGGAGGAAGGCGCATGACACTTCTGATCACTGGCGGCGCGGGGTTCATCGGATCGGCCGTGGTCCGCCTTGCCGTGTCGCGTGGCCTTGATGTGGTCAACCTGGATGCGCTGACCTATGCCGCCTGCCTCGACAATCTGGCAGCGGTGGCAGATGCCCCCAACTACAGCTTTGTGCACGCCGATATTCGGGACGCAGATGCGCTCAGGAACATTTTCGCGCGCCACGCACCTCATGCGGTGATGCATCTGGCGGCAGAAAGCCATGTCGATCGGTCCATCGACGGGCCCGGGGCGTTCATCGACACCAATGTGACCGGCACCTACCACCTGCTCGAGGCCGCACGCGCCCATTGGGAAGGACAGGGCCGGCCCGACGGGTTTCGTTTCCATCATATCTCGACGGATGAAGTCTATGGCTCGCTCGGGGCCACCGGTCAGTTTACCGAAGACACGCCCTATGCACCGAACTCACCCTACTCTGCGTCCAAAGCGGCCAGCGATCATCTGGTGCGCGCCTGGGGTGAGACCTATGGGCTGCCCTATGTCATCACCAATTGCTCGAACAATTACGGCCCCTACCACTTTCCCGAAAAACTTATCCCGGTTGTGATCCTGAACGCCCTGGCCGGTCAGCCGATCCCGGTTTACGGCAAGGGCGAGAATGTGCGCGACTGGCTTTACGTCGAAGATCACGCCGATGCGCTGCTGACCGTGCTGCAGAACGGGAGAACGGGGCGCAGCTATAACATCGGCGGTGAAAACGAGGCGCGCAATATTGATCTGGTGCGGCTGATCTGTGCCATCCTTGATCGCTTGCGGCCCCGCCCGACGCCTTATGGCGATCTGATCCGCTTTGTGACAGATCGTCCGGGCCATGATCTGCGCTATGCGATTGATCCCACGCGCATCCGCACCGAACTGGGCTGGCGCCCATCCATCACGCTGGAAGAGGGGCTGGAGCGCACGGTGCGCTGGTATCTCGACAACGAACCGTGGTGGCGCGCCCTGCAAAGCCGCGATGGTGTGGGCACACGTCTGGGCACGGCATAATGCGGGTGCTGGTCTTTGGACAAAGCGGTCAGGTGGCGCGTGAACTGGCCGCTTTGGCCTCGGGCGATCTCATGGTTCTGTCTCTGGGTCGCGCTAAAGCGGATCTGGAAGATCCGGGGGCCTGCGTGGACCATATCGCGTCGACAGATGCGGATATCGTGATCAATGCGGCCGCCTATACGGCTGTCGATGCCGCGGAAGAACACGAAGCGATCGCCACCCGCATCAATGGCAAGACCCCCGGTGCAATGGCCGAAGCTGCCGCGGCACGGGGTTTGCCATTCCTGCATATCTCGACCGATTACGTCTTTGACGGCACCGGTGAGACACCGTTCAAACCTGCAGACCCCACGGCTCCTCTGAGCGCCTATGGCCGCTCCAAGCGGGCCGGAGAAATCGCCATTGCTGCGGCGGGCGGGGTGCATGCCATCCTGCGCACGTCCTGGGTGTTCTCGGCCCATGGGTCGAATTTCGTGAAAACCATGCTGCGTCTGAGCGAAAGCCGCGACAGCCTGAACGTGGTTGACGATCAGATCGGTGGCCCGACCCCGGCAGATGATATCGCGCGCACATTGATCCGCATGGCGCGCGCTTTGAAGGACGGGCAAGGCGGCGGCATCTATCACTATGCAGGCGCACCAGTGGCAAGCTGGGCCGATTTCGCCCGTGAAACGTTTTCCCAGGCGGGGCGGCGGACCGCAGTGCAGGGCATCCCCAGCTCTGAGTATCCCACACTAGCTGCGCGCCCGCTGAATTCCCGGCTTGATTGCGCCACTCTGAAGACAGATTTCGGCATTACGCAACCAGACTGGAAAGCGGGGCTTACCCGCGCGATTGAGGCAATGAGCAAATGACACGCAAGGGCATCATTCTGGCCGGCGGCACGGGCACGCGGCTTTATCCGATCACCATCGGAATCTCGAAACAGCTTGTGCCGATCTATGACAAACCGATGATCTATTATCCGCTTTCGGTGCTGATGCTGGCCGGGATCCGCGAGATTGCCGTGATCACCACCCCGGAAGATCAGGACCAGTTTCGCCGCACGCTGGGCGATGGCAGCCAATGGGGGCTGAGCCTGAGCTATATCGAACAGCCCTCGCCCGATGGGCTGGCGCAGGCCTATCTTCTGGCCGAGGACTTTCTTGCCGGCGCGCCCTCGGCCATGGTGCTGGGCGACAACATCTTCTTTGGGCATGGCTTGCCCGAAGTGTTGGCGGCTGCAAATGCGCAGGAAACAGGCGGCACCGTCTTTGGCTATCGCGTGGCTGATCCCGAGCGCTATGGCGTGGTGGATTTCGACGATGAGGGCCGCGCCTGTGCCATCGTGGAAAAGCCACCTGTCCCACCGTCGAACTATGCGGTAACCGGGCTTTATTTCCTGGACGGCACGGCACCCGAGCGCGCCCGTCATGTCACCCCCTCCCCTCGCGGAGAGCTTGAGATCACCGCCCTTCTGGAGATGTATCTGGCCGATGCTGCCCTGAGCGTGCAGCAGATGGGTCGGGGCTATGCCTGGCTTGATACGGGAACCCATGGCAGCCTGCTGGATGCGGGTAACTTCGTGCGCACGCTCTCGGAACGGCAAGGCCAGCAGGTTGGCAGCCCCGAAGAGATCGCGTGGAGTCGGGGCTGGATTGATGACACCGCCCTGCGCGCCCGGGCGGCTGTCTTTGGCAAGAATGACTACGGTGCGTATCTTTTGCGACTGCTTGAGCAATAAGCGCCGGGTACAGATTGACAGCCCACCCTTTCCGCGCCGATACACGAAGGATATCGAAAGCAGATTAAGGCAGGGCAATTCAAATGAAGATTGCAATGATTGGCACCGGCTATGTCGGTCTTGTCTCGGGCGTGTGTTTCTCGGATTTCGGACATGAGGTCGTCTGCGTCGACAAGGACCCTGCCAAGATCGACAAGCTGAACGCGGGCCAGGTGCCGATTTATGAGCCGGGCCTTGATCAGCTCATGGCCAAGAATGTCGCGGCCGGACGTCTGTCGTTCACCTTGAACCTCGAAGAGGCGATTGTGGGGGCCGAAGCCGTCTTCATCGCGGTCGGCACGCCCACCCGGCGCGGCGATGGCCATGCGGATCTGACCTATGTGATGGCCGCTGCAGAAGAGATCGCCAAGGCCGCCAAAGACTATGTTGTGATCGTGACCAAATCGACCGTCCCCGTGGGCACCAACCGGCAGGTGAAGCAGGTGGTCAGGAAGGCCAATCCTACTCTTGAGTTCGACGTGGCATCAAACCCCGAGTTCCTGCGAGAAGGGGCGGCGATTGATGATTTCATGAAGCCCGACCGCGTGGTTGTCGGCGTTCAGAATGACCGCGCCGCCGAGGTCATGTCCGAGATTTATCGCCCGCTTTACTTGCGCGATTTTCCGATCGTCACCACCGATCTGGAAAGCGCCGAGATGATAAAATACGCCGCCAACGCGTTTCTGGCGACCAAGATCACCTTCATCAACGAGATCGCCGCCCTTTGCGAAAAGGTCGGTGCCGATGTCAAACAGGTCAGCCATGGCATGGGTATGGACGGGCGCATCGGCAACAAGTTCCTGCATGCCGGGCCCGGCTATGGTGGATCGTGTTTCCCCAAGGATACCAAGGCGCTGGCGCGGATCGGTCAGGACTTTTCCTCGCCGCTGCAGATCGTCGAGGCAGTTATCAAGGTGAACGACCAAACCAAGCGACGGATGATCGACAAGCTGCAGGACATGTGTGACGGCTCGTTCAACGGCAAGACCGTGGCTGTTCTGGGTGTCACCTTCAAACCCGACACCGACGATATGCGGGACGCACCCAGCCTGACCATCGTTCCTGCTCTGGTCGGAGGCGGTGCCAAGGTACGCGTCACGGATCCGCAGGGCCGTCACGAGGGCGAAGCACTGTTACCCGGCGTGCATTGGTTTGACGATGCCTACAAGGCCGCAAAGAATGCGGATCTGGTGGTGATCCTGACCCAATGGAACGAGTTTCGCGCGCTTGATCTCAAGCGGCTGGCCCGCAAGATGGCCACGCCCCGCCTTGCGGATCTGCGCAACGTCTACTCGGCACGCGACGCCAAACGCGCGGGCTTTGTGATGTATGAAAGCATCGGCCGTCAGGGCTTTGTGGCCACTGATCAGGACGCTGAAGAGCTATCCGAGGCATTGATCTGACGGGTCGGTCTTTCGACACCCTGCACGCGAAAACGCGGGCGAAAGGATTTGCGGACGGGGACAGACGCCTTGGTGCTTGATCTGACCAAGGGTTCGACAGGGCGGCGCGGTAGCGCATTGCACATAAGATGGAGTATGAGTGCGCCATATACCGCCAGGCGCATCACATCCGAAAAGAACTTGCGGCACTCACGGTTCAATTTCAAATACCAATCAAAGAAATCGCCTTTTGTCACCATATTCTGGGGGTTTGCCTTGCGCCGGAGAGGCCTTTTGCCTACCAGAGACGTCGATATTGGAGTACGAACTCATGGCACCAAAAGCGCTGATCACAGGCATCACCGGGCAGGACGGATCCTATCTGGCCGAGTTCCTTCTGGGCAAAGGCTATGAGGTTCATGGCATCAAACGCCGGGCCTCGTCGTTCAACACGCAGCGGATCGATCACATCTATGAAGATCCCCATACCGACAATGCGCGCTTTCATCTGCATTACGGTGATCTGACGGATACGTCGAACCTCACGCGGATCATGTCCGAGGTGCAGCCTGACGAGGTTTATAACCTTGGCGCGCAATCCCATGTCGCGGTCAGTTTCGAGGCTCCGGAATACACCGCAGATGTGGACGCGATCGGCACGCTGCGTCTGCTCGAGGCAATCCGCTTCCTGGGTCTGGAAAAAAAGACGCGGTTCTATCAGGCCTCTACCTCCGAGCTTTACGGACTGGTGCAGGAAACACCGCAGAAGGAAACGACACCGTTTTATCCCCGCTCCCCTTACGCGGTGGCCAAACTCTATTCCTATTGGATCACGGTGAATTACCGCGAGGCCTATGGGCTTTATGCCTGCAACGGCATCCTCTTCAATCACGAAAGCCCCCGGCGGGGAGAAACCTTCGTGACCCGCAAGATCACCCGCGGTCTGGCCAACATCGCCCAGGGGCTCGAGAAATGTCTTTACATGGGCAATATCGATTCACTGCGCGACTGGGGCCATGCCAAGGATTATGTGCGCATGCAGTGGATGATGTTGCAGCAGGATACGGCCGAAGACTTTGTGATCGCAACGGGCCTGCAATATTCAGTGCGCGAGTTCATCGACTGGTCTGCACGCGAGTTGGGTATCACCCTGCGCTTTGAGGGAGAGGGTGTGAACGAGATCGCCGTGGTGGACAGCGTGAGCGGCGACAAGGCACCTGCGGTCAGTCCGGGCGATGTGCTGATGCGGATTGATCCGAAATACTTCCGCCCCGCCGAAGTGGAAACGCTTCTGGGCGATCCCGGCAAGGCCAAGGCCAAGCTGGGCTGGGAGCCCGAGATCACGGTGCAGGAGATGTGCGCCGAGATGGTGGCCGAAGATCTCAAGACCGCGCGCCGTCATGCGCTGTTGAAAGAACATGGTATGGATCTGCCCGTCAGCCTCGAAGGCTGACCCTGCCCCAAGCCGAGAGAGTGCGCGAGATGAAGATCTATATCGCAGGTCACAGAGGGATGGTCGGAGGCGCGATCCTGCGCCAGCTCGAGGCACGCAAGGCCGCGGGCGAAGATCTGACCCTGATTACCCGTACACATGGCGAGCTGGATCTGACCGATCAGGCCGCCGTGCGCGCCTTTTTCCACAGCGAACGTCCCGATCTGGTGATCCTGGCTGCCGCCAAGGTGGGTGGCATCATGGCCAACAACACCTATCCGGCGCAGTTCATCTATGAAAACCTGATGATGGAATGCAACGTGATCCATCAGGCCTATGAGGCCGGGGTGACGCGGTTGCTGCAGCTGGGCTCAAGCTGCATCTATCCCAAGCTGGCCCCGCAACCTATGGCCGAGGATGCACTGCTGACCGGGACGCTAGAGCCCACGAATGAGCCCTATGCCGTCGCCAAAATCGCCGGGATCAAGCTGTGTGAAAGCTACAACCGGCAATATGGCACGGATTATCGCAGTGTGATGCCGACCAACCTCTATGGGCCGGGCGACAACTTTCACCCCGAGAATTCCCATGTGGTGCCCGCCCTGATCCGCCGCTTTCACGAGGCGGTAGAAGCTGGAAGCGATGAGGTGGTAATCTGGGGCACCGGCACGCCCTATCGCGAGTTTCTGCATGTGGATGACATGGCCGCGGCCTCGCTTTTCGTGCTGGATCTCGACAAGGCGGTCTATGACGCCAATACCGAACCCATGCTCAGCCATATCAACGTGGGCACAGGGCAGGATGTCACCATTGCCGAACTGGCCCGGACCATCGCCGCGATCACCGGGTTCACCGGGTCGATCTCATTTGACGCCAGCAAACCCGATGGCACCCCGCGCAAGCTGATGGATGTCTCGCGACTGGCGGCGATGGGCTGGCGGGCCGGGATCGGCCTGCAAGACGGTCTGCGCGACGCCTATGCCTGGTTCGTGAGCCAGCACGCCAAAGCCCCCTGAGGAGAGAATGATGACCACAATCACCCCCATTCTTTTGTGCGGCGGCTCTGGCACGCGACTCTGGCCGCTCAGCCGGAAATCCTACCCCAAGCAATTCGTGCCACTTGTGGGGGAAGACACCCTGTTTCAGGCCTCGGCCAAACGCCTGTCAGGGGCTGATTTCAGCGCGCCCATGGTGCTGACCAATTCCGATTTCCGCTTCATTGTCACTGAACAGCTGTCAGAAGCCGGGATCGATCCGGCGGCCATCCTGATCGAACCCGAAGGGCGCAACACCGCGCCTGCGGTTCTGGCCGCCGCCCTGTGGCTTGAGAAAACCAACCCCGAGGCGCTGATGCTGGTGGCACCGTCCGATCACGTGGTGCCCGACGCCCCCGCCTTCCGCGCCGCCGTGGCCGCCGGTGTGCCCGCGGCTCAGGGCGGAGATCTGGTCACCTTCGGGATCAAACCCGCCCATGCCGAGACCGGCTATGGCTATCTTGAGCTGGCCGAAGATCCCGGTGATTTCACCGCCCGCCCCCTCAAGCTGATCCGGTTTGTCGAAAAACCCGACGCCGCCCGCGCCCAAGAGATGCTGGCGGCTGGGAATTACCTCTGGAACGCCGGGATATTCCTGTTCTCGGTCAAGACCATCCTCGCCGCCTTTGCGGCCCATGCGCCGGGCTTGGTCGCTCCGGTGCGCGCTGCGGTCGATCAGGGCAAGCCTGATCTGGGCTTCCTGCGGCTTGATCCCGAGGCCTGGAGCACTGCGGAAGATATCTCGATCGACTATGCCGTGATGGAGCGGTCCGAGAACCTATCGGTCGTGCCCTATGCGGCCGGCTGGTCGGATCTGGGCGGCTGGGACGCGGTCTGGCGCGAAACGTCACAAGATACCCGCGGGGTGGCTCTGTCCGGCCATGCCACGGCGATTGATTGCGACAACACCCTGCTACGCTCGGAAGATGACTCCCTCGAAGTCGTCGGCATCGGTCTGAAGAACATCGTCACCATCGCCATGCCCGACGCCGTGCTGGTCGCCGACGCCTCGCGCGCGCAAGACGTCAAGGACGCCGTCGCCGCGCTCAAGAAGAAAAAGGCCAAACAGGCAACCATGTTCCCCAAGGACCACCGCCCTTGGGGCTGGTTCGAAAGCCTGGTCATCGGCGAGCGCTTCCAGGTCAAACGCATCCACGTCCACCCCGGCGCGGCCTTGTCTTTGCAATCCCACCACCACCGCTCCGAACACTGGATCGTGGTGGAAGGCACCGCCAAGGTGACTGTCGATGACGAGGTCAAACTCATCAGCGAGAACCAGTCCGTCTACATCCCCCTGGGGGCCATCCACCGCATGGAAAACCCGGGCAAAGTGCCCATGGTTCTGATCGAGGTGCAGACCGGGACGTATCTGGGGGAAGATGACATCATCCGCTACGAGGACGTCTACGCGCGGGAGTGAACGCGACGGAGCCATGTTCTGGCCTTGCCTGCGGTTTTGCGCAGAGCAAGTACGTTCAGGGATGGTTGTTGGTTAAACAGGTGTTTGCCAGCTTGCATGGTCTTCTGCGTCTGGCTGAATGATAGGCTCTGTGTTCGGCAGAGGTCCTTTTGGACAACCCGCCCAGATGCCGTTCCATTGCCAAGGCAGCCTGCCTTTCGTGGCATTCTTGCGGGGCGGGATGACGGCAAGGGCACCGCGGTCGGCGATGGCATCGTGGCATTTGCAGGTGCTGTAGGCACCATCTGTCGTGACGCTGCCGATCTCCTGGCCCTCCGGGATCTGTTTGAGCAGATCGGGTAGCACCGGCGCATCACCGATGTGGCTCCCGGTGATCTCGACCGCCCGGGTCTCCAATGTTTCTTCGTCAGTCCCGAGATGGATCTTGCGCCAGACTCGCCGTTTTGGGCCACCGTGCTTGCGGGCGTGCCATTCGCCTTCACCCTCGACCTTGACGCCCGCACCTGCTTGTAGGCACGGCATCCGAGCTCATGGTCGGATCGAACCAGATCGTCAGCGAGCCGCAGCGCTTAAGCGCTTCGTTATAGGCCGACCAGGTCTTGTTCTTGTAGGTCCGGGGTGTGGGTCTGCTCATGCAGACCAGCTACCACGATGGATTCATGAGATGAATCCCTCACGGGATTTGTGCGACACAGCCGATCGACTCCCCAAATGGCCGATAGCATTGGCTCGCAGGCGATCAAACTGCTTGAGACACGCACTTGCCAACAAGATGCAGCGTCGTTGAACAAAGGCAATCGTGGCCGCGCCCGGCTTCCGCCCCACGACGCATCTTTGCGCCCAAGACGTCATAAATTTGCATAAAATTCCACCCAGATACTGTTGCAAAGGCACCGCAATTTCGCACAAACGCTGTTATTTTCCGTTGGGTAATTTAACGCACATCTTTGGTCTGCTAAATGTTGTATGATTGATAAAGAGGCTGTGCGTGAGGCAGGCGACCCGAATATTTGCTGCGCTGTCAGCAGTGTGCGGCCTATGGGCCAGTCCTGTGCTGTCGCAGACGCTGTCGACCTATGGCACGCCGGGTCTTGTGGACATGCCCACGGCCGAAGTTCTGAATGACGGAGATGTGGCGCTGACCGCCAGCGTGTTTGACGGCGCGTTGCGGACCACCTTCACGTTTCAGGTCCTGCCCAGGGTCTATGGATCGTTTCGGTACTCTGTTATCGATGACTTCAGCGGCCCCGGTGCAGACCTCTACGACCGAAGCTTTGATTTTCACTATCAGATATTGGACGAGGCCCGGGACGGTTTTGGCCTTGCCATTGGCCTGAGGGATTTTGGTGGCACTGGGATTTACCAGGGGGAATACCTTGTCGCCACAAAAACTTTGGGCAATCGGCTCAAGCTGACCAGCGGTATGGGCTGGGGGCGATTGGCTCAACGCGGGTCGTTTACCAACCCTCTGGGCGTGATTGATGAGCGCTTTGAAACGCGCCCTCCTGCGTTCGGCCCGGGCAACCTTGGTGGTCAGTTCTCTGCCAGCAGCTGGTTTCGTGGCCCGGCTGCGATTTTCGCGGGTGCCGAGTATCAGGTGAATGATCGCCTGAGTTTTCAGCTCGAGTATTCGACAGATGCCTATAACACTGAAAGAGCTGGCGGCAGCTTGATCGAGATCAACACCCCGTTCAATGTCGGAATGAACTACAGGTTCGGGAACGGTTCGAGCTTGCGCGGCTATGTCATCGGCGGGGCACAGGTCGGCATTCAGTACAGCTATGTATTCAATCCTGCACAGCCCCGCTTTCCGGGTGGGTTGGACAAGGCCCCGCTGCCGATTCCGCCGCGCAATCAGGCCATACTGGCAAGTGTTGATCTGAGTGAGCCTGCCGCGCGGGCCCAAGCGGAACGTCTTCTGGCGCGGCTGATGTCGGATGAGGGGATGGAACTGCAGGCTTTGAGCGTTCAGGGCAATCAGGTGACAGCCCGGATCGAGAATCGACGCTGGAACCAGAATGCCCAGGCGGTTGGGCGCGCCGCGCGTGCCATGGCGAATGCTTTGCCGGCCAATATCGATGTGTTCACGATCACGTTTCAATCCGGCGGCGTGCCGATCAGCTCGGTCACGCTTGCCCGGTCAGATCTGGAAGAGCTGCAAACCGACTTTGATGGTGCATGGCGGTCATTGGCTCGCGCCGAGATTGTCGACGCGCCTTTGACCGGGCGATCGGATGAACTGCCCGGAGTCTTTCCGAACTTCGAGTATGGAATCGGACCCTATTCCGCGTTTTCGTTTTTTGATCCCGACAGTCCAATCCGATACGAATTTGGCGTCGAGTTTACGGGAACATATGAAGTCAGCCCCGGCCTGAGCCTTTCCGGAACCTTCAGACAGCCGGTTGTCGGCAACATTGCCGACGCGACCAGGCAGTCCAACTCGGTCTTGCCGCGGGTGCGGACGGATGTCGTGCTCTATGCGCAGCAATCGGATCTGCAGATGAACGATCTGACAGCAGAGTACATGTTCCGCCCGGGCAAGGATCTGTTTGGGCGGGTAACCGCGGGATATCTGGAAAGCATGTTTGGAGGGCTGTCCGCCGAGGTGCTCTGGTATCCGATTGACAGTCGACTGGCGCTGGGTGCCGAGATCAACTATGCGCGCCAGCGCGATTTCGACATGCTGTTCGGTTTTCAGGACTATGATGTCATCACCGGCCATGCGTCAGCCTATTACGACCTGGGCAACGGGTTCCGCACTCAGCTGGATGTGGGCCGCTACCTGGCTGGTGACTGGGGCGCGACCTTCACGCTGGATCGGGAATTCAACAATGGCGTCAAGATCGGTGGCTTTTTTACCTTGACCGATGTCTCGCCTGAGGAATTTGGCGAAGGGTCCTTTGACAAGGGCATTCGCATCGAGATTCCTTTCTCCTGGCTGACCGGGCAACCGTCGCAAGACAACTTCACCCAAGTGATCCGCCCTGTGCTGCGCGATGGTGGCGCGCGCTTGAACGTACAGAACCGCCTATATGGCGTGACGCGGGACTACCGCGCCAAAGAACTGAGTGACGGCTGGTCGAGGATCTTCCGATGAGCAGATTGCGGTCCTTGTGTCTTGTTGCGGTCTGCTTGGTGTTTGCGGCCTGTGGGACCGTTACGGATGACGGATCGTTGTTTGATCAGTTGGTGTCGCGGGTTCAGGAGTCTCAGGATGAGGCGCGCTTTGGTGCGCTTCGCACAGCGGATGCGCCTGTTCTGCAGATCGCGATTCAAAAGCGTGAGCAATCCGGGAGCCTGTTGCTTGAACGGCGCGATGGCCCATTTGAGTACTGGCTGAGCAGCGACGGTGTGCAGATCATTTTGGAAGATGGAATGGTGCATGGCGTGCGTGGGTTGGGTGACGGTCTGTTGGCCTCGGAACTTTCGGAACCGCTTGCGCGTCTGCGGGGCTTGCAGGAAGGACCATCTGATCGGTTCCATAGCTACCTGGATGGCAATGACATGGTTGTAACACGGACCTATCGGTGCGCGTTCCGGGAGGTTCGGAATATCCCGATCGATGTGGAGGGTGGCCAGTTCGACACTGTGCTTTTCCGGGAGTCCTGCAACAGTCTCGACCAAAGTTTTGAAAACTTGTATTGGGTTGACACAATAACCCGTCAGATCGTGCAATCGCGGCAATGGATCGGGCCGTTTACCGAGGCCTTATCGACAAGGATCGTCCTGCGATAGGTTGGGGCACAGAAACAGGCATGGCTGGGATCTGCCGTGAGTGAGGAGAACAGACGGTGAAGAAGATTATTTTACTGGCATCGGTGATGGCTCTGGTTGGGTGCAGCACAGTCTATCGATCTTCATCCGTTTTGCCCGGGGTCAACGATTCCACCTCTGTCCGTGTTGTCCCGATGACGGCCGAAACGGTTATTCAGGCCAACAAATCCTCCTTTACCCCAAGAACCCTGCCTGCCGTGTTCTCGATGACGGCTGGGACGGGATCCGGATTGCGCGGCCCTGGTCCTTTGCCGGAACCGTCCTTTGAAGAGGAATTCCGCCCCGATCGCCTTGCCTTGCGCGTTCCTCCGGATGCGAACCCGGGGCCTTACCAGATCGGCATTGGAGATGTCGTGCTGTTGGCCACCCCCTCTGCGGGATCCACGGTTGAGGAACTCAC
>NZ_JBASXK010000093.1:0-1532 GCF_049276915.1 Aestuariivita sp.
CACCAAGGTCGCGGCCAGCATATCGGGCAATGACGGGATCAAGGACATCCCGCCAGCCATCGGCGCTGTGGACATTGCCGTTACGCAGGGCGCAGCGCTCCAGCATGCCAAACTGGTTGAACAAGAAGATGGGGTGATAGCAGGTGCAGTCGAAATGCCCGTTCCAGGCAGCACCTTCCTGATCGCCGTGGGTGGGGCTGACCGAGCTGTCCATGTCCAGCACGATGTATTTCAACCCGTTGCGGTCATGAAACCGGTCGATCCATTGGCCGTTCAGATCGGCCAGCGCCGCCCGGTTCGCGGCCAGAGCCAGCGTCTCGGTCTCGAACCGTCCCATCTGCGATGCCGAAGCAGCTTGCGCCTCGACGGCCCTGCCGCCAACGACCTGACGCATCACGGGATCGAGGGCCAAGCGGTCGGCATCGTTCACATCCTCGTATCCGGCCAGTCGTCCGAACACCGATTGCCGGAACAATCCGTCAAGCCGATGGAGCGTGTTCTTCCCGGTGCGGCTGTCTCGCAGCGCCTCCGACGCCAGATTGGACAGGCCGAGCACGTCATCAAGCTCGCGCATCACCAGCAGGCCACCGTCTGAACTGATCTGCGCACCACGGAACTCCAGACGCACACGGCGGTCGAAATCGACCCGATCTCCCCGCGCCAAGCCCGCACCCTCCAGGTGATCCATGAAACGCGCCCCTCGCAGCCGTCAACGCCATGATTTATATGCGAAATATCACGATTACGACAGCGAAATCAGCGACTTACTTGGAGAATGTGGGTTCACATCATTGGCCTCGACTTGGTCAAACGGGTTTTTCAAGTGCACGGAGCGGACTCGGCAGGGAACGTTCAGTTTCGCGAGAAACTCAGCCGCCCTCAGTTCAAGAAATTCCTTTCCAAAAATCCGGACTGCATCGTCGCCATGGAGGCTTG
The DNA here is from genome assembly GCF_049276915.1 of Aestuariivita sp. Classification (NCBI taxonomy): domain Bacteria; kingdom Pseudomonadati; phylum Pseudomonadota; class Alphaproteobacteria; order Rhodobacterales; family Paracoccaceae; genus Aestuariivita; species Aestuariivita sp. The sequence continues at coordinate 937 of NZ_JBASXK010000093.1, forward strand.
TTCGACCGCCCATCATTGGGGGTGTGAGGCAGAAGGGTTCGGTCATATCGTTCGCCTCATTCCACCATACTATGTGAAGCCCTTCGCGAAGAGATACAAGAACGAAGCTGTGGACGCTGAAGCGATTGTCGAGGCTGCGCTGCTTCCGTCAAAGAGCTTCGTGGCGGTGAAAACCAAAGAACAATAGGCGCAGGCGGCACTGTTTCGAAGCCGAGATCTTTAGCTGCGTCAGCGCACCCAACTCATCAATGCGATGTACATGCTTTTCAATCACAGCCGGAAACGCGAACCGCGCTTGACGCGTCCAAGCATTGTTGGCTTGATTGCCTTAATCACTCAAGGAGCAGATGAGAATTCCTATGCCAAAACCGTCCAACGTTTGGAGAAGAGTCTTTCGTATCTGTATCGCAGGAATTGTTTGGACGTCCCTTGCAATTGGATCAACACAAAACGCATGGGCTCAGACTGAACCGGATCTCGCAAAGTTGGCAGCGTTTGCAGAGTTTGAAAGCCTCAAGGCAAGTGACCCAAGCCAGGCCCTTGCGTTGGCAGCGCGAATTGTCGGAGATGCAGACGATCCCGCCCTGAACCTGTAC
>NZ_JBASXK010000094.1:0-8501 GCF_049276915.1 Aestuariivita sp.
ACCTTGTAGAGTTCACCCGGCTCTAGCCCGTGGGCGGCAAACTCGCCCAAAGTCGCAAACCCGCTCATATCCGGGTCCTGCTCCATATAGCCGACAGACTGGCCCGGCGGGACGATCACCTGTCCACGATCCGGTTCGACAAGCCCCGCCATGACCTTCATCAATGTGGATTTGCCCGATCCGTTGCGCCCCACCAGGGCGACACGATCACCCGGCTGGATAACCGCATCAAGGCCATCAAAGACCGGCTCTCCGCCAAAGGTCAGAGAGATATCGCTCAGTTGTAAAAGAGGAACACGCGCCATGCTGCGCTGCTATCGTTGCCATCCGTAAACGTCAAGAATTGCTGCTTCTTTCTGGTCTGAAATACCCAGATCCTATCCGATGACTGCGCGCAGCAACCGTTTTCGGGAATCGGGAATCGCCCCGATTTCCAGCCCGGTGAACACATGCAGCGTGTTCATTTGCCGATCCACCACCGCATGGTCGCTGACCCACCCTCCCATGATCAGATAGGTTCTCAGCAGAGGCGGCATCCGCAGCATGGCCTTTTTGGTGTCCGGCTTGCGCCTCAGACGGGCCGCATAGCGAAACACATCCGGGGCCTTCACCCTTGGCAGCCAGCGCTTGGGAGCAAGATGGCGCGCCTTGAGCATGGCAAACGCATCCAGATACTGGGCCGTCTCGGTGCCGGCAAAGGACGAGCATCCAAACAGCATCTCGACCCGGTTTTCATCCACAAAAGCGGTCATCGCCCCCCAGGCGATACGCAGAATATCCGGGTCATGCCAATCGGGATGGATACAGAACCGCCCCATCTCGACCATACGTCCTTCAAATCCCTCCAGCGCCTCCAGATCATAAAACTGCGCGGAATAGCTGCGGGCAAGCTCGGCCCCACCTTCCAGCATGAGCATGCGAAAGCAACACACCAGCGCGTCGGATGCCAGATCATGAACCAGAATATGCGCGCAGCACGTGTCAAAGTGATCCCAGTCAGGGCTGTCTGTCCGAAACGCCAAGGTTCGCAATTGCTGCGCTGCCTGCCGGTCATGCGCCGTGTCGGCCAGTCGGGCACCATAGCGCCCCCGGCTCAGCATGGGCATTCGTATCTGCATGATCGTTCCCGTGCCTGTCCCTTGGACAAAAACCTAGCGCACAGGAACCCGTGCGCACAAGCCGTGACATGCGCGCGCGACTCGGGCCGATTTACTCGAGGAACTGACCCGGATTGAAGTTACCGAGATTTCCAAGCAACTGACGCAGGAAGCCATCATTTGAAACCGAGCTTTCCGTGACCCGGCGCGAGATGCGCACCGGACGCCCGTCTTCCAGGTCAAAGCGTTCGATATTCTCGACAACGCCTGTGGAGGAAAAACTGATCGCCACAAGCTCGCGCGAAATCACCTGGGGTTCGCGCAGGCCCTGATGGCGCACGCGCGAGCGCACATAGTAATAGCCGCCATTATTCAGTATCCCCGCCGAGGATGGCGTTCCCACGGATTCAGCCACACTGTCGCGGGTATCGACACCCACAACGACTTCGGCCAGATCGTCTTCGGACGGCACATAACCGTGATTTCGGTATGTCGCCGTGCAGGCTGCCAGCCCGCCAACCAACACAAGGCCTAGACCAAAACGGGCCATCCGTCGCATATGCTGTGGCAGTCTTGTCATGTCTGGCCCCTTGCCTCGTCTTGCCATGGCTCGTATCCCGATTACAGAAGGAACACCTTCTGATCAAGAAACGAAAGCACAAACTGATGTCCGCATCTGCACCTTTCCAATCTGTGTACCGCATCGCAGATCTGTCTCAGTCCAGGCCTACAGCCTTTTCGCTGGTGCCGGACAGTGCCGACATGAAAACCATATCAGACATGCTGGGCTTGAGCGGGTTGCGCAAACTGCGCTTTGTCGGTGAGATCAACGCGCAGGGTAAATCAGACTGGCGCATTGATGCTCAATTGGGCGCAACAGTCGTGCAACCCTGTGTGGTCACGCTCGAGCCGGTCTCTACCCGGATCGACCAACCGGTAACCCGGCTGTATCTGGCCGCATATGAGGAACCCGAAGGCTCGGAAGTGGAAATGCCCGAGGATGACACGGTCGAACCACTTCCCAAGGAAATCGACCTGAGCGCCGTGATGATCGAAGCGCTGGCGCTGCATATCCCGACCTATCCGCGCGCATCAGATGCGGGGCTGGACCAGACGGTTTTTACGGAACCCGGCAAATCGCCGCTGACGGACGATGATGTGCGCCCGTTTGCCGGCCTCGCGGCTCTGCGCGGCAAACTGGGTGACGGCGAGTGAAGTTGAGCCGGGGATCAAAACAAAAAACCGGTTGCGGAATGAAAGAATCTGCGTATTTTCGCGCCTTCACCGGATTTAGGGTTGGACAAAGTACAGGCTCAGGCCTAAACGCTCGTCACTCCATATCGGAAACGAAATAGAAATCACGCCGCGCGGGTCCACCGGGACGCATGCAGGCCCGAACATGATAGGTTGAGACATGGCTGTCCAACAGAACAAAGTATCGAAATCGCGTCGCAACAACCGTCGTGCACATGACGCGCTGGTCGCTGCGAATCCGAACGAATGCCCGAACTGTGGTGAGCTCAAACGCCCGCATCACGTCTGCGCCTCCTGCGGCCACTATGGCGAGAAAGAAATCATCGCCCAGGCCGATGAGATCGATCTGGACGAAGACGCGGCATAAGACGCGGCTCTCACGGGCAAATGCATGATGGCTTCGCCCGAGCATAAATCGGCAGACCCGAGACGGATTATCATCTCGGTTGATGCCATGGGCGGAGACGCCGGGCCCGCGGCTGTTGTCGCGGGCATTGCGCTTTCTGCGCATAAGAACCCCGATATCGGCTTTCTTCTGCACGGCCCCGAGGACATGCTGCGTCCCATGGTGATGCGCAAGCGCGGGTTGCTTGACCGCGTCGAGTTCTGCGACGCCCCTCACGTGGTGACCATGCAGGACAAGCCCAGCCACGTGATGCGCAACGGCAAGGCCACGTCGATGTGGTCCACCCTGGAAGCGGTACGTGAAGGCAAGGCCACCGTGGCGGTGTCTTGCGGAAATACCGGCGCACTGATGGCGCTGTCGGTCATCCGACTGCGTAAACTGCCAGGTATCAACCGTCCGGCCATCGCGATTTTGTGGCCCTCTCGCAATGTCCAAGGCTTTAACGTGATGCTGGACGTTGGGGCAGATATCCGCGCCGATGCTCAGGATCTGTTGCAATACGCATTGATGGGTGCCTCTTACGCGCGCAACGGCATGGACCTGCCCCGCCCGCGCGTCGGCCTTCTGAATGTCGGCACGGAAGAGCACAAAGGCCGCCCCGAACTGAAGGAAGCCTATGAGCTGATCGGCTCATTCGCCACAAAGGCGAATTTCGATTTCGTCGGCTTTGTCGAAGGTGGCGATATTCCCGGCTCGGTCTGTGACGTGATCGTGACCGATGGGTTTACCGGCAATGTCGCATTGAAGACCGGGGAAGGCACAGCCAGCCTGATCGGCGATCTGCTGCGCGAAGCGTTCCAGTACACACCGCTGTCGCGTCTGGCCTCCCTTCTCGCATTGACGTCACTCAAACGGCTGAAGAAACGTATCGACCCGCGCCGTGTGAATGGCGGCGTGTTTCTGGGCCTGAATGGCACGGTGGTCAAATCACATGGCGGCGCAGATGCCACGGGCATCTCTGCTGCGGTCAAACTGGCTTTCCAATTGGCGCAGTCAGGCTTTTCCAAAAAGCTTGCCGCACGGGTTGCATCTGCTGCAGCACTTGCTCAGGATGTCACTGATACGCCCGCAGTTGGAAAACAGCCGGGCCAACAAGAACAAGAGTCATAAAGGACAGGCATCCCGATGACACGACGCGCCGTCGTGGTTGGCGTAGGCCACTACCTCCCGGAACGGATCGTTCCCAATAGTGAATTCGAGAAAACGCTGGATACCAGCGATGAATGGATTCGTTCACGCTCTGGCATCGCACGGCGCCATTTTGCCGCCGAGGGTGAAACCACATCCGATATGGGTACCCATGCCGCCAAGAACGCCCTTGAAGATGCAGGTCTTCTGCCCGCAGATATCGACGCGGTGATCGTGGCAACGTCGACGGCCGATCTCACTTTCCCGTCCGCTGCCACGATGGTGCAGGCCGCACTTGGAATGACGCATGGGTTTGCCTTTGACGTGCAGGCTGTCTGTGCCGGTTTCACCTATGCGCTGGCCAATGCCAATGCGCTGATTCTGTCAGGCCAGGCCGAGCGTGTTCTGGTGATCGGTGCCGAGACCTTCAGCCGAATCATGGATTGGACGGATCGTTCGACCTGCGTGCTGTTTGGCGATGGCGCGGGCGCGCTGGTGCTGGAAGCGCAGGAAGGCAACGGCACATCTGATGACCGCGGTATCCTTGCGACCGATCTGAACTCGGACGGGCGCTACAAGGATCTGCTTTATGTCGATGGTGGCGTCTCGACCCAGTCGACGGGCTTTTTGCGCATGCAAGGCAATCAGGTGTTCCGCCATGCTGTCGAAAAACTGGCCTCGACCGCCCAAACCGCCCTTGAAAAAGCGGGTTTGAGCGCGGCTGACATTGATTGGATCGTACCGCATCAGGCCAACATTCGCATCATTCAGCGCACAGCCAAGAAGCTTGGGCTGTCGATGGACAAGGTTGTCGTGACCGTTGAAGACCACGGAAACACCTCTGCAGCCTCGATTCCCCTGGCCCTGTCGGTGGGCAAGGAACGCGGTCAGATCAAGCGTGGAGACCTTGTCGTAACCGAGGCGATTGGCGGTGGTTTGGCCTGGGGCGCGGTTGTGCTGCGCTGGTAGCGCGCGAAACCCCGCAAATTCAAGCCCTTGCGGGACAGGCTTATTGACTCTGAAACCTTTGACCCCCTATCGTTCCTGAAAAACGGGGAACAAGATGGGTGAAAAAACAATTACGCGCATGGATCTGAGCGAAGCCGTGTTTCGCGAAGTCGGATTGTCTCGCAACGAAAGCGCGCAACTTGTCGAATCGATGTTGAATCATATGTCCGACGCACTGGTGCGTCAGGAACAGGTGAAGATATCCTCTTTCGGAACCTTCAGCGTACGAGAAAAATCTGCGCGCGTGGGTCGCAACCCCAAGACGGGGGAAGAGGTTCCAATCCAGCCGCGCCGCGTACTGACTTTCCGGCCGTCGCATCTGATGAAAGATCGCGTCGCGGCAGGGAACAAGAAGTAAAGCAGGACATGTCTCATGGATAAGTCGCCCGATGCCTTCCGCACGATCAGTGAGGTGGCAGATTGGCTTGGCGTACAGACCCATGTTCTGCGCTTCTGGGAAAGCAAGTTCTCGCAGGTGAAACCGGTGAAACGCGCAGGCGGGCGACGCTATTACCGGCCAAGCGATATGGCGCTTTTGGGCGGCATCAAAAAGCTGCTTCACGATGATGGCGTGACCATCAAGGGCGTCCAAAAAATGCTTCGTGAACAAGGGGTTCAGCATATCTCTTCATTCTCGCAGCCGCTTGATTTGCATGCAGAGATCGAAGCTGAGACGATCGAGGTCTACCCCGAAGATCTGCTGGGTGAAAACGTCGTTCCCTTCCAGACCCGTCCCGAGGACGGCGGCGCAGACGGCGCAAGCCAGGAGACACCCAAGGCAGAAACCACTGCCTTGAGCGAGCCAGAATCGCCGGTGGCAGCAAGCGTGCAGGACTCTGAACCTGCGGGCGACGCTCAGCCGCTCTCGGAAGCTGCGGCAGAACCCGAAGCTTCTCCGCTTCCGGCATTCCTGACGCATCCGATGGGCGGAAACGAGTCTCCCAAACCGGCCAAACCCAGGCAGGTCGAAGCCCCCGACCCTCCGATGGAGGACGATATCGCCGTGACCCCCGGGACCCTGTACCACCTGCGCGGCGTCAAAGCCCTGGACAGCGAGACAGCGCGCGCCATGGCACCGCTGATCGGGCGACTTGCGGTGCTGCGTGACCGCCTTGCCGGGTCTGCCGGTTAGCTGGACCAAAAGCGGTTTTCCTCGTTGACGGATTTCAAGTGATTCCCCCTTGCCCCCGGAGCCAAAACCGCTATGAACGCTCACAAGTCGGGCTATGGCGCAGCCTGGTAGCGCGTCCGTCTGGGGGACGGAAGGTCGCAGGTTCGAGTCCTGCTAGCCCGACCAAATCACCCTCCCTTGGCACTCCTCACGCGCACCAGACCTCAGCGGAGGATGTGATATGACAGGCGTCTCCCCAAATCAGCATATCGAAAAAATGATCTCTTCGGGACAGATCTCGGCGTCTCCCGCGATTGATCCGGCTCAGATCCAGCCCGCCAGCCTCGATCTGCGGCTTGGAACGGTGGCATATCGCGTGCGCGCGTCCTTTCTGGCGGGCGACGGTCAAAGCGTCACCGATCGCCTGCGCGAATTCGAGATGCACCGGATCGACCTGTCAGGGGGCGCGGTTCTGGAAAAGGGCTGCGTCTATCTTGTACCGCTGATGGAGAGCCTTGATCTTCCTGCTGACGTAACCGCCGTGGCCAATGCAAAAAGCTCGACCGGACGTCTTGATCTGCTCACGCGCACGATCATCGATGGCGGTGTTGAATTCGACCGCATTCCGGCAGGTTATACCGGCCCGCTTTATGCGGAAATCTGCCCGCGCTCTTTCTCGGTTCTGGTGCGCCCGGGGATGCGGCTCAACCAGATCCGCTTTCGCTCGGGTCAATCCGTGCTGAGCGACGATGCTTTGCGCGCGCTGCATGCCGAAAGCCGCCTAGTGGATGGCGAAGCGGTGATCGAACAAGGCCTTGGTTTTTCTGTCGATCTTGCGCTGCCCGACACCACGTTGGTGGGTTATCGCGCCAAACCCCACACAGGGGTGATCGATCTGGAACGCATCGGGTTTTACGATCCGGCGGAATACTGGGAAGAGGTGCACACCTCTGAGGGTCGTATCATTCTGGATCCCGGCGCATTCTACATTCTTGTGAGCCGTGAGGCCGTGCATATTCCACCGGAGTACGCTGCCGAAATGGCCCCCTACCTTGCGATGGTCGGAGAGTTCAGGGTCCATTATGCCGGTTTTTTTGATCCCGGTTTCGGACATGACGCAGCCGGTGGTGCCGGCTCGCGTGGTGTGCTCGAAGTCCGTTGCCACGAAGCTCCCTTTGTTCTTGAACACGGGCAAGTGGTCGGGCGGCTTGTTTATGAGCGCATGGCCGAGGTGCCCACTCAACTCTATGGCCGTGAAATCGCGTCCAATTATCAGGGACAGGGCCTGAAGCTCTCCAAGCATTTCAAAACACCCGGATAGAAACTCCCGAATTCCTTGGACGGCAGGGATGTACCGGGCAAGGGTACATCCTTCCCCAACTGCAATCTGGCAAAACACGTATAAACCCGCCCGCATGATGCAGGCAGGTTTACAAGATCTGGCTTAAAGCGTCCCGTCTTTAACCTGAGACATATCCGGCAGCCTTGAAGTAGTTCCAGCATTCCTGGGGCGAATAGAGATCGCATATCTCGGCGATGGCCTCGAACATGTCGGTGAATGTCCGCGCGCCGATCCGTCTGAGGTGTGCTTTGAGCTTCGAGAAGGCCATTTCGATGGGATTGAGGTCAGGACTGTAGGGCGGGAGGAAGAGGAACCAGCACCCGGCATTCTTCATCGCGTTGGCAGCGGCGGCGTTCCTATGTGTGGCGAGGTTGTCGAGAATGACCACGGTGCCGGGAGCCAGCTCTGGTATCAGCACCTTCTCGACGTAAGCTGCGAAGGCCGGGCCATCCATTGCGCCCTTGATCACCCACGGCGCGATCATGGCCTCGGCGGTAAGGCCAGCGATGAACGTCTGTGTTCCCCATGACCCGAATGGTGCGTCCATGGCTAGGCGAGCCCCGCGCGGTGCCCATCCTCTGAGACGGGTCAGGTTCGTTTTCACCGAGGTTTCATCAATAAAGACAACGCGCTCGGGCTGAACCGACACCGCCGGAATGCGATGCCTGAACCAGTGCTCGCGTTGCTGCCTTACTTTTGCTCGACGGCGCTCGGCGGCGACCAGCGACTTTTTTTATGCGTATAGCCAAGCTTGCGGAGAAATTTGCCAATCGCGTTCGGGTGCGCCCGCACACCGGTCGCATCATGCAATGCAGAGGCCAGTTCCGGCATCGTGATGTCGCCATCCTGCTCGATAACTTCAGCGAAGAAGCTGCGGTGCGGATCAAGTTTTCCCTTGCCCTTGGGACGACCTTGAGGAGCCGCGCGGATCTGCCCGGTACGTCGGATCGCAAGCCTCCACCGCGCCCCGGTGGCCGGCGAAAGCTTCAAGCGCAACGCTGCCGCGCGCCCGCTTAACCCTTCCTCAACCAACTTCTGAAATCGCGCCCGTAGCGCTTCCGGCAAAGGTGCTGACATGATCCATCCTCCCAAACAGGATGAATCACAGATCAGGCTTCAAGGGAATCCTTACGATTCAGGTTTTCGGCGGGACGC
>NZ_JBASXK010000095.1:0-27336 GCF_049276915.1 Aestuariivita sp.
GCATCCGCGCGCTTGCCCGCTCTTGCCCAATGCACAGGCAGAGTTCTGCCATAAAGCTGTTCTGTTCGTTCCGGGCTGCCAACCATGTCCGGCTCTTCGACATATGAAAAAATGGCGACATAACGGGGTCTTTTTCCCCCCAGCGGTGCAACCCGATGCAAGGAATACCGCCCCCGAAACAGTTGCAAATCTCCGGGCTCCAGCTCCAGCACCGTTACCTTGTCAGACGTGCCATTCAACACGCGCCTGACTTCGTCAAAGTTCTCATCTCCTTCGCGGATTCCGGCCGCATATTCGAAGGCACCACCAGTCTCGGCATTCTGGATGGCCAGGGTGACGGTGAAGTTGTTCGTGTCGAAGTGCCAAGGGAAACCGTTGCCTTCATCAGCCATGTTCACGATGACATCCGCAAGAGGATCAGCATAGCGGTAGAATTTATCCTGTTGCAGACAGTCTTTGATGAAATCATCAAAACCATCGAAATCCTGAATGGAGCGCAACGCACCCTCTTTTGAGAAATTATCAGCAGGAATGAAGGCATTGGAGCGATCAAAAAACTGGCGACGAGGATCGTCGTGGGGCAGGGTCGGATCATCTTTCGTGAAATAGGCGTTCGTCCTGCCAAAGGATCTGTGCGCCTTTTGAGCGACGCTGTCTGCTTCTTGCCTGAGGGCCTCGATGCCGTGCTGGGTCAGGAAGCCTTTCAACACGGCGCAGCCATCGCGTGCCAGGGCTTCGCGAACCCCTGCAAGAAGGGCGTCGCGCTCAGGGCCGTCGCATTGGATCGGATACTGCGCCAGATTGATCAGTCTTGAGTCTTGATGAGCCATGGAAACCTCGATGAGTTTTGCCCAGCCCAAACATTTTCCGATAAACAATCTCGCCCAAATGCGACAAACTCCCCAATCGGCGCGGACGAAACAGGCATTCAAACTCGGCTGAGGAATACTCGCTGGTTGTCCAGCCCGGTCCGAGGCGGGCTGTTTGCCAGTATCTGCTTCGGATCGAGGTTGCCGGTGAAGGCGGTTCGCGCCAGGGCTGTCTGCGTTTGGTGCAAACTGCAGGCTCTTGCAGGGTGTCTGGCGCGCGTCAAATGGGGTCTTGGCCATGCAAAAAGGGCCCCGAGAGGGGCCCAATCATGAAATCGCATGGATCGTGTGACCGGTTAACCGCCCCAGGAACGTACGTCGCCGCAATCCATGTGGACAAAGTTCGAACGCGAATATTTTCCGACGCCACCTGCGTTGCAGGCAGCCGCTGCGCGCGCCATCTGGGACACCGAGCGTGAGGACAGTCGCAAATCGGCAGCCTGACCCTTGAGGTGAAGCGAATTGCGTGCAACGCCTCCTGATCTGCTGCGAAGCATCGCGTTTGTTTTAGGGCTGCGATAGCCAGACAGCAGCATGTAGGGTTCGTTGACATCCATCAGATTATGGGCCGCAGCCATGATATCCACCATGCGGGTGTCCATGGATTTGATGTCATCCGTGCGCCAGTCACGCATGAAGTGGTTCACTTCTTGCAATGCGTCTTTGATGTATTTGCCGTCGATCCAGTAGACCATATCGATCCGTTCGCCCGTGCGGCCTGAATACATGCGAATTCTGCGAATATCGCCACCACCACGAAGAAAGCCTGCTGCGCTGGCGAAGGTGGGGGCTGCTGTTACTGCTGTCGCTGCGAACGCACCAAGCAGAGCGCGCCGACTTAAGCCGGTCGAAATATCATTCATGGTTGCGTGTCCCGTACGCTAATTACCTGCCTGCGCGCGATGTTACGCGCGCCATAGTTGCCATCCCCAGATGATGGACTGTTTATGGCACAGCCCGATTCTCGAGCCAAGCCGTCAGTTTTGTTTCGTTTCTGTAACCAGAATTTTCGGCGAAAATTCGCGCAAAATATGTTTTTGGCTGGATTCGACGCGAACAGATGCAGTCCTGCACCACCATGACGCGTTGCCCGCGCTGTGTTGCAAATGTGATTAGACAAGTCATGTTTACTGCGCTCACAATTGATTCAGTTGAAGATTTTGCCGCCTCAGGAAGCCAGAAAATGATTTCAAAGTTCTTTAAACGGTCCAGTGTTCTTGCCTGCCTTACAGCCACCACCTTTGCCGCGCCCTTCTTGCTGGGCTCACCCGCACAGGCGCAGGTCACCGCATTCAAACAAGCCATAGCCGAAGCGGCGGCACGCGATGCGGATGTGGCGGCGTTTTATCGCTCCACCGGGTTCGAGGCGATCTGGACCGACGCCGAGGCGGACGACCTGGCCCGGCGCAAGGCTTTGATAACGGCTCTGAACGAGGCCGAGACACATGGGTTGCCCGTTGCGCGCTATGACAAGGATGGGCTGATGCAACGGATGCGCGACGCGCGCACCACCCGCGACCTTGGATTCCTCGAAGTCGAGATTTCCAAGACCTTTCTGCAATATGCCCGCGACATCCAGACCGGGGCATTGGTTCCATCGCGCATAGATGAAGGGATTGTCCGCGAGATTCCGTACCGGGACCGCAAATCCTATCTGATCAACGTCGCAGGCAAGAGCGATCCCTCTGAATTCATGGATAGCCTTGTGCCCGCAACCCGCGAGTACCGCGCTCTGCTCAAGCAAAAGCTACTGATGGAGCAGTTGATTGCAAATGGTGGCTGGGGGCCGAAAGTGCGCGCCGAAGCCCTCAAGCCCGGTGCCCAGGGGCCTGATGTTGTGACCTTGCGCAACCGTCTGATCGCCATGGGTTACATCGAGCGCAACGTCAAAAGCGTCTATGATGCGGACATGGAAAAGGCCGTGCAGCTGTTTCAGTCACGCCATGGTCTGGAAGTCGACGGTGTTGCCGGAGAGGGCACGATTGAAGAGATCAACGTCGAACCGCAGATGCGGCTGCGGTCTATCCTCGTGGCCCTGGAACGCGAACGCTGGCTGAACCGGGATCGCGGAGATCGCCATATCCTCGTCAACCTGGCGGATTTCCACGCGCGCATCATCGACCACGGTCACGAGACGTTCCGCACACGTTCGGTCATCGGCAAGAATGTTTCCGATCGCCGCAGCCCCGAGTTTTCCGATGTCATGGAGCATATGGTCGTGAACCCGAGCTGGTTCGTCCCGCGATCGATTGCGACCAAGGAGTACCTGCCCAAGCTGCAACAGAACCCCAACGCTGTCAGCCATCTGGTGATCACGGATTCACGTGGGCGACGGGTTGATCGCGGTTCGGTGGATTTCACCCGCTTTTCTACGCGCAACTTCCCGTTTGACATGCGCCAGCCTCCCAGCAACCAGAATGCGCTGGGTCTGGTCAAGTTCATGTTCCCCAACAAGTACAACATCTACCTGCATGACACGCCGCAAAAGAGTCTGTTTGCCCGCGAAGTGCGCGCCTACAGCCATGGGTGTATTCGTCTGGCAGACCCGTTTGACTTTGCCTATGCGTTGCTTGCTGCGCAGGAAGACGAGCCCGAAGCCTATTTTCAGCATGTCTTGAAATCAGGCATAGAAACCCGCGTCGATCTGGTTCAGCCCTTGCCGGTGCACCTGATCTATCGTACAGCCCAGACGGATGAGAAGGGCCGGATCGAGTATCGCCGCGATGTCTATGGGCGCGATGCCAAGATTTGGTCTGCGCTGAGTGATGCAGGGGTGGCTCTGCGCGACGTTCAGGGGTAATCACTGACCCAAGGCAAGAAGATCAGCTTTGGGAGCCGGGTTCGATGTCATTTACAATTGCTCAGATAGCCGAGGCTATCGGTGCCGACGCGGTTGGTGAAACCCACCTGCACATTGTTTCAGTGGCAGAACCTGCAAGCGCGACCGCCGATCAGCTGGCGATGGCGTCAAACCCCAAATATGCCGAGGCTCTGTCGAAAGGGTCTGCGCAGGCGGCTGTGCTCTGGCAGGGGGCCGACTGGCAGGCGCTTGGCCTGCGGGCGGCCATCCTTCCCACGCGGCCACGGTTTGCCATGGCTGGATTGACCGCAATGATGGACCCCGGACAGAATTTCGCATCCGGTATTCATCCTTCTGTCATTATCGATCCCAGTGCGGTTCTGGGCCGTGACGTCAGCATTGGTCCCTTCACGGTGATCTCTGCACGCGCTTCCATCGGAGACGGATCTGTCATCGGACCGCAATGTTTTGTGGGCGCAGATGCGGTCATAGGGGCCCAGGCGCAGCTTCGCGAGCATGTCAGTATCGGCGCGCGGGCGCAGATTGGCGCGCGTTTCGTGGCACAGCCCGGTATCCGCATCGGCGGTGACGGGTTTTCCTTTGTCACCCCCGAACCGTCAGCCGTCGAAGCGGTGCGTGAAACGCTTGGCGATCAGGGTGACACGATCGCGCAAAGCTATGCCCGCATTCACTCGCTCGGGGCGGTGCGCATTGGAGATGATGTCGAGATCGGAGCAAACTCCACGGTCGACAACGGAACGATCCGCGACACGATTATCGGCAATGGCACAAAACTCGATAACCTTGTTCACATTGGCCATAACGCCATCATTGGCGACGACACGCTGATTTGTGGCCAGGTGGGCGTCGGTGGGTCGTCGCGGATCGGGAACAATGTCGTCTTGGGCGGCCAGACCGGGATCGGTGACAATCTGTTTGTCGGAGACCGCGCCATCACCGGAGGTGCGTCCAAAGTGTTGTCAAACGTTCCGGCAGGGCGGGTCGTTCTGGGCTATCCTGCGACCAAGATGGACGCACAGATTGAGGCGTATAAATCGCTGCGCCGCCTGCCGCGGGTGTTGCGCGACATTGCTGCATTGCAAAAGGCGGTTTTCAAATCCGGTCCGAATGACTAAATGACCGCCAAGCTCCCGCGGAGGTCACGGCCATGAGTATTAAAGACAAAGTGATTGCGATCATTGCCGATCAAGCGGTGCTTGAGCCGTCTGATGTGACGATGGAAAGCACTCTGGCGGATCTGGGCATCGACAGTCTTGGGCTGGTCGAAAGCATCTTTGCCATTGAGGAAGAGTTCGATATCTCGATCCCCTTCAATGCCAATGAACCTCAGGCCAGCGATTTCGACATCTCCACCGTGGCGGCCATTGTCGCTGGAATTGAGAAACTGACGGCAGAGCAGGCCGGATGATCCACCCGACAGGCTCAGTCTCGTGAAGCGCGTGGTCATCACCGGGGCCGGCACGATCAATGCGTTGGGACATTCGGTGCCCGAAACGCTTGAAGCAATGCGCGAAGGGCGATGCGGCATCGGTCCGCTTGAGTTTCGCGATGTCGATCGTCTGGCAATCAAGATCGGCGGGCAGGTGCGGGGCTTTGAGGCCGAGGGGCGTTTCAACCGTCAGCAAATGGCGCTTTATGATCGCTTCACTCAGTTTACCCTGACTGCTGCGCGCGAAGCGATCGGTCAATCCGGGCTTGAGTTCAGCGGGGACCTGGCCGCGAAATCTGGTGTGGTTCTGGGAACTGCGGGGGGCGGTGTCAGCACTTGGGATGAAAACTACCGCGTGGTTTATGAAGACGGCAAGAACCGGGTGCATCCCTTTGTTGTGCCCAAGCTGATGAACAATGCCGCTGCCTCGCATGTCTCGATGGAGTGGAACCTGAAGGGGCCGTCTTTCACGGTCGCAACGGCCTGTGCCTCGTCCAATCACGCAATGGCTCAGGCCTTTCAGATGGTTCGCTCGGGCATGAGCCCGGTGATGATCACCGGCGGGTCGGAATCCATGCTGTGCTTTGGTGGCGTCAAGGCTTGGGAAGGCTTGCGGGTGATGTCAAAGGATGCCTGCCGCCCGTTCAGCGCAAATCGCAACGGCATGGTGCAGGGCGAAGGGGCAGGGGTCTTTGTATTCGAGGAGCTTGAGCACGCGCGCAAGCGGGGGGCCGAGATCCTGGCCGAAATGTCCGGCTTTGCCATGACCTCGGATGCGGCCGATATCGTGATGCCCTCCAAACAGGGGGCCGCGCGTGCGATGGCCGGAGCGCTGGCTGATGCCGGGGTCAACCGCGATGAAGTGGGCTATATCAATGCCCATGGCACCGGAACGGCGGCCAATGACAAGACCGAATGCGCCGCGGTTGCTGACGTGTTCGGACCGCATGCGGACAATCTGTTGATTTCATCGACCAAATCCATGCATGGGCATCTGATCGGTGGCACTGGTGCGGTTGAGCTGTTGGCCTGTATCATGGCCTTGCGCGATGGGGTGGTCGCACCCACGATTGGCTATGAAGAACCTGATCCGGAATGCGCCTTGGACGTGGTGCCAAACGAAGCCCGCGAGATCAAGGTCGACGTGGCTCTGTCCAACGCCTTTGCCTTTGGCGGCATGAACGCGGTTCTGGCATTGCGCCGGTTCCAGGCATGAAAAAAACCGCGCGCCGTTCAGGGTGCGCGGTTCGTTTCTTTCCAAAAGCGTTTCAGCGCTAGTTGGCCGGTACCACATCCACCGCGTCATAGGCTGCGGTAAAGCCCTTCAGCGACATGGTCAGAACAACGCGCTGATCGGGGGCAGGGGCAGGGACCAGAGTAAGCGTCGCTGCATTGCCGCGCTTGAATGCGTCGATATCTTCCTGAGTGAAGCCAACTTGCGCGACACAGCCCATCTGGCTGCAGAAGGAGTAATTGTAGCGCTTGCCGTTGCCCCCATCGACCGACATCGTAACCTGCGCCGTCAGCAGTGTTTCCAGAGGCACCACGATGGTTCCTCCGGCAACCGCTTGCCCGCCGCCTTCCAACCGAAAGAGCGAGACTTCGGCGGTTGGATTGCCCTGACCATCCACCAGCACCTGTAGGATCGAGCAGGGGTCCTTTTCTGCATTGGTCTTGATACAGGCCATGTCCCAATCACCGAATTTTTCCAGGGAATAGCGTTCGCCCAATTGGGGTTCCTGTGCAACGGGCTGGCCCAGATCCAGGACCGGCGCCTGTTGTGAGGTTTCCTGCGCGGCCAGCGGAGCGGTAAGTGCCAGAAGGGCGGCTGCCGACAAGGGCATCAGATGTCTGAACATGGGTATCTCGTTTATTGTCATTGGTTGCGAGTTGCAGGAGATTTATCATGGGTAAGCGACAGTGTCAGGCCGGATTTGTCGTCTATTCAGGCAATTTGATACAATAGTGAGCATGCAGCAGCAGGCGGCATTGCCCAAACAAAAAGAGGACCGAAGCCGATCCTCTTTCTGTATTTTTTCTCCCCGCCGGACTGGCCGACTTAGTAATTGCGCTGACGTTACGAAAGCAGATTGCGTCGGTCAACAGTCAAACTCATGAATTTTGTGTCAACGAGCGAATTTTCTCAGGGATATTCACGAGTTAACCACCTGACTTGAGGCGAGTCGGACAAAAAAGCCGCACCCGAAGGTGCGGCCAGTCTGACAGGGAGGAAGTCCATTCATCCCTCTTGCGAGGAACGAACTACAAACACTATGGCAGCAAACTGTTAAGACTGTATGTTCATGCGGAACGGTGACAAAACAGGAAAAGGGACAGGCGGGTGCAGGACTCGATTTTCATCGGCGGCGGTGGGCCGGAGTATGGCGACAAACAGGAACTGGCATTGAAATATGCCAACCGGCACGGGTTGATTGCCGGGGCAACGGGGACCGGGAAAACCGTCACGTTGCAGATCCTGGCAGAGGGGTTTTCGCAGGCTGGTGTTCCGGTGTTTCTGTCAGACGTGAAAGGCGATCTTTCCGGGTTGGCCAAGTCCGGCTCGGCGGATCACAAGCTTCATGAACCGTTCATGAAACGGGCGGCAACGATCGGCTTTGATACATTTGCCTATTCGGCTTTCCCGGTGACGTTCTGGGACCTGTTCGGTGAACAGGGTCATCCGGTGCGCACCACGGTCTCGGAGATGGGCCCGCTGTTGTTGTCGCGCCTGCTTGAGTTGTCCGAGCCGCAGGAAGGCATTCTCAACATCGCGTTTCGCGTGGCCGATGAGCAGGGGCTGCCCTTGCTTGATCTCAAGGATCTGCAAGCACTGCTGGTCTGGGCCGGCGAAAACCGCGAGTCTCTCAGCTTGCGCTATGGCAACATTTCAGTGGCATCCATCGGAGCCATCCAGCGCCGGTTGCTGGTTCTGGAAAATCAGGGCGGTGCCGGACTGTTTGGCGAACCTGCTCTGGAACTGCGCGATCTGATGCGCACCATGTCGGATGGGCGCGGGTCCATCAACATCCTTGCGGCAGACAAGCTGATGGCGGCACCGGGTCTCTATGCGACCTTCCTGCTGTGGCTTTTGTCCGAGTTGTTCGAGGAACTGCCCGAAGTGGGCGATCCGGACAAACCCAAGCTGGTGTTCTTTTTCGATGAGGCGCACCTGCTGTTTGATGATGCACCCAAAGCCTTGGTGGACAAGGTCGAACAGGTTGCGCGACTGATCCGCTCCAAAGGCGTTGGGGTGTACTTTATCTCGCAGAACCCTGCGGATGTGCCCGAAGATATCCTTGGGCAATTGGGCAATCGGGTGCAGCATGCGCTGCGTGCCTTCACAGCCAAGGATCGCAAGAACTTGCGCCTGGCGGCGGAAACCTACCGTGAGAACCCCAGGTTCAGCACGGAAGAGGCGATCAGCCAGGTTGGTGTGGGCGAGGCCGTTACCTCCATGCTGCAAAACAAAGGTGTGCCGGGAATAGTCGAGAGGACGCTGATCCGTCCGCCTTCCTCGCAACTGGGGCCGATCACGACCGATGAACGCGCGCGGCTCATGGCTGCCTCGGATCTGTCCGGGAAATATGACACGACGGTCGATCGAAAATCCGCCTATGAGATCCTTACCAAACGCGCTGAAGATGCAGCCAAAGAGGCCGAGAAAGCCGAAGAAGCGGTCGAAGACCTGGAACCGGCGGCGCGCGAATTCAATGCAGGACGGCGCTATTCCGGGGCGCGCGTGCCACGCTCGACGTCCCGCTCCACCAAGGCACCGCCAAGCTTTGGTAGTGCCATGACCGAGATGGTTGCCAAAGAACTGAGCGGCACAACAGGCCGTCGTATCGTGCGTGGCATTCTGGGTGGGCTGTTCAAAGGGCGCTGAGCGCAACGCCCCTCTGGCAAATCTGTCGATCAAGAAAAACGGGCGGTGGCTTATGCCCCGCCCGTTTTTTCACGTGCAATTCGCAAGCTGCCCTATTTTTCCGGGATCAGACCTCGGGGACTGAACCGGAGCACCAAAAGCAGGATAAGCCCCATGGTCAGCAGGCGCATATGAGCCGCGCTGTCCATCAGGTGCTCCTTGAGCCAACTGCCGTCGGCCATGCCGGCAGTAATCGTCTGCATCAGGAACAGCCCCATCGGTTCGACCTGAACCCAGAGGAACCAGATCAGGAAGCCGCCAAGCACCGCTCCGAAATTGTTGCCCGAACCGCCCACGATCACCATCACCCAGACGAGGAAGGTAAATCGCAGCGGCTGGTAGGTGCCGGGTGTCAACTGACCATCCAGAGTGGTCATCATTGCGCCTGCGATCCCGCAGATTGCGCTGCCGAGGATAAAGACCTGCAGATGGCGGGCGGTGACGTCCTTGCCCATGGCTTCGGCTGCCACTTCGTTGTCCCGTATGGCGCGCATCATCCGGCCCCAGGGGCTGTTGAGAGCAAGCTGTGCGCCGACCAGAAGAATGATCAAAACGGATGTGAAGAGAAGCGAGTATCCCAGCTTTACATAGAGAGAAGAGGCGGTGACCGGATCCATACCCAGCCCTGTGACGGTTTCCACAAAGCCCGGATCGTTCTGAAGATCGACCTCATAGGGTACGGGGCGGTCAAGGCCGATGACGTTCTTGACGCCGCGCGCCAGCCAGTCTTCGTTCTTCAACACCGCAATGATGATCTCGGCGATGCCCAGGGTGGCAATCGCAAGGTAGTCTGACCGCAGACCCAGTGCCGTCTTGCCGATAACCCAGGCGGCCCCTGCTGCCAGCAATCCACCGACGGGCCAGGCCAACAGGATCGGCAGACCAAGTCCGCCAATGTTGCCCGCCTGGGCCGGATTGATGGCCTCGATGGCCTGTACGGCCGGGTCAAATACCGCGCGATAGAGGAAGAAGCCCACAATCAGCATGGCCAGAACCGCCAGGGTACGCAGGCGTCCCGGTGCCATTTTGGCCATGATCAGCACTGCGCCGGCGATGGTTGCCGCGCCCATCACAAGTGCCGTGACAACCCCCAGACCACCCGCAGCCCAGGCCTCATCCACGGGGGCGGTCGAGATCAGAACGGCGGCCAGCCCGCCAAGGGCCACAAAGCCCATGACACCGACATTGAACAGGCCGGCAAATCCCCATTGGAGGTTCACACCCAGAGCCATAATGGCCGAGATCAACCCCATGTTCAGGATCAAAAGGGCCGAGTTCCAGCTTTGCGAAAATCCGGTGATCAGGATCATCACGCCGACAATGGCAAAGAGGCCGGTGTTTCTGAGAGTATCGTTCATACCGCTTTCCCCTTGAACAGGCCTGTCGGCTTGAAGAGCAGCACGATCAGGAGGATCACAAAGCTGACTGCGAATTTGTAATCGGTCGACAGAAGCTGGATCAGACCGTCCGGCTCCCATGCCGGGAAAACATATCCTGCGACTTTCTTCCAGGCATAGGTGATCGTGACCTCGGAAAAGGCGATCACGAAGCCACCCGCGATGGCACCGACCGGATTGCCCAGACCGCCCACAATGGCCGCAGCAAAGATCGGCAAAAGCAGCTGGAAATAGGTGAAGGGTTTAAAGCTCTTGTCCAGTCCGTAAAGCACGCCGGCGATTGTCGCGAGGCCTGCCACCAGCATCCAAGTATACATCACGACCCGTTCCGGGTTGATACCAGAGAGGAGCGCCAGATCCTCGTTGTCGGAATAGGCGCGCATGGATTTTCCGGTGCGCGTGCGGTTCAGGAACCAGAACAGCGCCGCGACCACCACGACTGCGGTCACGATCGTGATCCCCTGGCTGGTACGAAAGGCCAGACCCTCGTCCAGACCCGTCATCTCCCGGAAGGTGCGCGCCGAGATGATAAAACGCTCACCATCGGCAAAGCGCTGATCATCCGGGCCGATCACAAAGCGCACCAGACCATTCATGATGAACATCACGCCCATGGACACGATGACAAGGATCACCGGTTTGGCCTTTTGCGTGCGGTAGAATTTATAAACAGCCCGGTCCGTAAACAACAAAAGCGCGATACAGCCCAGGATGCCGAACGGCAGGGCCAGAAGGGCAGTGGGCAATGGTCCAAGGCTGATGCCGGCGGATTGCATCCACCATGTGATCAGGATCGTCACCATCGCGCCAAAGGCCATGGTGTCGCCATGGGCAAAATTGGAGAACCGCAGGATGCCATAGATCAGCGTCACCCCGAGTGCACCAAGCGCCAGCTGGCTGCCATATGCGATGGCCGGGATAAGAACGAAGTTTGATAGCGCGACGATAGCGTTCAGCAGGTCCATGGCACTAACCCCCAAGGAAGGATTTGCGGACTTCGGGATCGGCCAGCAGCTCTTTCCCTGTTCCGGTATAGGCATTGCGCCCCTGGACAAGGACATAGCCCTTGTCTGCGATCTCGAGCGCCTGACGCGCGTTCTGTTCCACCATCAGGATCGGAATGCCGGTGCGGGCCACTTCGATGATCCGGTCAAACAGCTCATCCATCACGATCGGGCTGACCCCGGCGGTGGGTTCGTCCAGCATCAGAACCTTGGGCTGGGTCATCAGCGCGCGGCCCACAGCGACCTGTTGGCGTTGACCGCCCGAAAGTTCGCCCGCTGCCTGATAGCGTTTTTCCTTCAGGATCGGGAACAGATCATAGACCTGAGCCATGGTGCCGCGGAAATCGTCCTTGCGGATGAACGCGCCCATTTCCAGGTTTTCTTCCACGGTCAGCGAGGTGAAGATGTTCGATGTCTGCGGAACAAATCCCATGCCCTTGGCCACGCGGTCCTGAGGGCTGAGATGGGTGATATCCTCGCCGTCCAGCCGCACGGATCCCTTTCGCACGTCCAGCAAGCCAAACACCGCCTTCATCGCGGTGGATTTGCCCGCGCCGTTTGGCCCGACGATCACCGCGATTTCGCCGGGGTCGACCGCAATGGTGCAATCGTGCAGAATGTCCGGCCCTTTGCCATAGCCACCGGTCATCGTGTCGCCGACCAGAAAGGCACGGCGTGTATCCATGGCCTGACCGGTGCCGGGCGACGCCATGAACGTGCTCTGGCTTTCCTTGGTGATCGAGCGATCCCTGTTGCCGCGGTCGTTCTGATAGGGGTTGGAGGTCATGTCCGCTCCATTCCGTTAACTGCGCCAGGACGGGCGATGGCGACCGGCCCCGGCTGTGAGGGCGTGTCGATGCGGATGAAGCCATGCAAATGCCGGATCATGCGCCGATCTTGTCCTTGTTCTTGAGACCGGTGCCCAGATAGGCCTCGATCACCTGCTCGTTTGCCTTGATCTCATCCAGAGTGCCCTGGGCCAGAACCCGGCCCTCGGCCATACAGATCACCGGGTCACAGATTTTACCGATGAAATCCATGTCATGTTCGATCACCACGAAGGTATATCCGCGCTCTGAGTTCAGGCGCAAAATCGCATCGCCAATGGTGTTCAGCAGGGTCCGGTTCACACCGGCTCCGACCTCATCCAGAAACACGATCTTGGCATCCACCATCATGGTGCGCCCCAGTTCCAGCAGTTTCTTCTGACCACCGGATACCTGACCGGCCTTGTGATCGGCCAGATGTTCAATGGTCAGGAACTCAAGCACCTCGTCGGCCTTTGCGCGCAATGCGCGTTCTTCATCCGCGATCCGTTTGCGGCCAAACCAGGTATTCCACAGCGTTTCGCCCGATTGCGTGCCCGGAACCATCATCAGGTTCTCGCGGCAGCTCATCGAAGAAAACTCATGTGCGATCTGGAACGTGCGCAACAGACCCTTGTGGAACAGTTCATGCGGGGTAAGCCCGGTGATGTCTTCGCCCATCATCGAAACCTTGCCCGACGTTGGTTTAAGAACGCCAGCGATCACATTGAAAAGAGTCGTCTTTCCCGCGCCGTTCGGTCCGATCAGACCGGTGATGGACTTTTCGGCGATCGACAGTGTCGCCCCGTCGACAGCGTGAAAGCCGCCAAAATGCTTGTGGACGTCTTCAACGACGATCATCGCACCCCCCAGAACCCCATGAGTTGTATCAACTGATACAAAAACGGCCCGGACCGCAAGGTCCGGGCCGCATCATCTGACCTATTTCCGCTTAACGGAACTTCGCCGTGGTGATTTTGCCATCCTGGACAACGATCTGGCGATAGTTGCCTGCAGATTCACCGGGTCCGATCAGTTCCACGGCAGTTGCGCCAACATAATCGATATCGCCGCCATCACGCAGGATTTGCAGCGCCTTGGCCAACTCGCCGGGGAAGATCTGTTCGCCGGGGGCGTTGGCGACATCCATGATATGATCCTTGTAGTCGCCAGGCTCCATCGAGTTGGCGGCCTGCATTGCAAGCATGATCAAGGCTGCGGCGTCATAGCTTTCCGGAGTGAAAGGCGATGTTGCATCAAAGCTGTCGCCGACCATCTCGGCGAATACGCCCGCGCCTTCACTGTCGGTGCCGGGGTGCTGACCGGTGGAGCCTTCGATCTCGTCGCCGAAATTGGCTTCCAGCTGTGCGCTGATCATGCCGTCGGGGAAGTGGAACGTGTCGAACGCACCGGAATCCAGTGCTGCGCGCACGATGCCCGAACCGCCCTGGTCCACGTAACCGGCCACAACCAGACGCTGACCACCGGCGGATGCCAGTGCACCGACTTCAGCGGAATAGTCCGCTTTGCCGTCTTCATGGGCTGCGTTGATGGTGACAGTGCCACCGGCTGCTTCGAAAGCGGCCTGGAAAGCGTCAGCAAGACCCTTGCCATAGTCGTTGTTTGTATAGGTCACGGCAACTTCGGTGATGCCTTCTTCCATCAGTACTTCTGTCATCACGACACCCTGACGGGCATCCGATGGTGCTGTGCGGAAGAACAGGCCGTTGTCTTCGTTGTTGGCGTGGCTCAGGCCGGGGCTGGTGGCCGAGGGCGAGATCATGACGACGCCGTTCGGCACGGCCACGTTTTGCAGGATCGCGCCGGTTACGCCGGAACAATCCGCGCCCATGATGCCTTTGACGCCATCCGATGTGATCAGACGTTCGGCAGCCGCAGTGGCGGCACCTGCGTCAACACATGTGCTGTCCGCGCGCACAGGCGTCACAGTGGCCCCATTCAGCAGCAGACCGCTATCGGTGACTTCTTTCATCGCCAGTTCGGCACCGGCTGCCATGGAGGGTGTCAGCGATTCAATCGGGCCGGTAAAGCCCAGGATGATGCCGATCTTGACCTCTTCCGCATATGCGGTTCCAGCCATCAGTGCCGTTACAGCGGTTGCCATAAGCAGTTTCTTCATTTTTCACTCCCGTTTTGGAACTGTTTTTTGTTCAGCGCGAACAGTAGCAAGAACGCCAGTAAAGGAAAGGGTTTTCGCAGGGTAAACTTCGGATCACAATTCTGCCACTTGCGTTTTGACGTACTCGCAAATCGCGCCGGATCACTTATCATCACCTTCGTTGGTAAAGGAGTTCATGATGCGACGCCTGTTCGCTGTTATATCTGCCCTGGGTGTGTTTGTAGGCGTAGGCCATGCCCAGACGAAGTCGACCTCGGCGGGATCGGTGCAGCTCGACAAGATGGTAGACGGCCTCGATACGCCCTGGGCGATCGGGCTTTTACCGGATGGCTCGTTTCTGGTCACGGAACGGAATGGAACCTTGCTTTTGGTCAGTGACGGAGAGGCGCGCGAAGTCTCGGGCGCGCCGCGTGTTGCGGCGCGCGGGCAGGGTGGGTTGCTGGATGTCACCGTGGCGCGTGATTTTGCCCAGACACGCGAGATTTTCCTGACCTATTCCAAACCACAACGCGGTGGCGCGGGCACTGCCTTGGCCGTCGCGAAGCTGAGCGACAACGGACGACGTCTGCAAAACCTGCGCGAGATCTTCGAATCCGAACCCGGATTCTCAGGTGGTCGTCATTTCGGTTCGCGCGTCGTGGAAGCTGCGGACGGCACCTTGTTTGTCACGATCGGGGATCGGGGTGACAGACCCTCTGCGCAGGACCGGGCCAATCACAACGGCACGATCGTGCGCGTTGCTCGGGACGGCTCGATTCCGCCGGACAATCCGTTTGTCGGCGTCACCGGGGTTCAGCCTGAAATCTGGTCCTATGGCCATCGCAATCCACAAGGCGCCGG
Organism: Aestuariivita sp.; assembly: GCF_049276915.1. Taxonomy (NCBI): domain Bacteria; kingdom Pseudomonadati; phylum Pseudomonadota; class Alphaproteobacteria; order Rhodobacterales; family Paracoccaceae; genus Aestuariivita; species Aestuariivita sp. The sequence continues at coordinate 15,229 of NZ_JBASXK010000095.1, forward strand.
GTTGGATCTGCAAGGCAATCTCTGGACTGCCGAGCACGGAGCGCGGGGCGGCGATGAGATGAACCTGATTGCGAAAGGTGTCAATTTCGGCTGGCCGGTCATTTCCTATGGCGTGCATTACTCTGGTGCGTCCATCGGTGAAGGCACCCGCCGCGACGGTATGGAACAACCGGTGTTTTATTGGGATCCTTCCATCGCGCCGTCCGGTTTGCTGGTCTATTCGGGCAAGCTCTGGCCGAGCTGGCGTGGGGACATCTTCGTGGGCAGTCTGAAATTCGACTATATCAGCCGGTTGGAGGGATCGCCGCTGCGCGAAGTAGAGCAGATCCAGAGCACGGAAACCGGTCGCGTCCGGGACATCGTCGAAGGTGCTGACGGCTCGATCTGGTTCCTGTCAGTGGGCGAGGGTGCGGTCTATCGAATGACGCCCGGCTAGCCCAGTTCGCGCGCCAGGGCGCAAAAACCTTCCAGCGGGATCTGTTCTGCGCGATCCGTTGGCTTCAGCCCGGCGGCCACCAAGCGGTCTTCTATATCCGGAGCCAGACCTTTCAGGGCGGCCCTCAGCATTTTTCGGCGCTGATTGAAGGCGGTGGCCACGACCCGTGACAGTACCGCAGGATCGGCCGGATACCGCGGTTGGGGCAGGGCGGTAAGTTGCACAACCGCGCTGGACACCTTGGGGGCTGGCGTAAAGGCTTCGGGCGGCAGGCTCATCACGATCCGAGCATCCGAGCGCCACTGGGCCAGCACCGCCAGCCGTCCATAAGCCTTCGAGCCCGGCTTTGCCACGATGCGTTCCGCGACTTCGCGCTGGAACATCAGCGTCAGGCTTTGCCAGAAAGGTGGCCAATCCGGTGGGGTCAGCCAGCGCACCAACAATTCGGTGCCCACATTATAGGGCAGGTTGGCCGCAATGCGGATCGGCGGGGTCAGATATGCCAGAGGGTTGATCTCAAGCGCGTCGCCTTCGATGATCTGCAAACGTCCGGGATAGGCCAGCGCGATCTCTTCCAGAGCCGGAATACAGCGGTGATCCTTTTCCACAGCCAGTACCTTGCGCGCCCCCGAGGCCAGCAGCCCGCGCGTCAGGCCACCGGGGCCGGGACCGATCTCCAGCACGTCCGACCCGCTCAGATCGCCGGCTTGACGTGCAATCTTGGCGGTGAGGTTGAGGTCCAGCAGAAAGTTCTGTCCCAATGATTTGCGGGCAGACAGACCATGGGTATTGATCACCTGACGCAAAGGGGGCAGGTCATCAATCCCGCTCATCCGGCATCCGCCATCTTGCGGGCAAGTTTCAGCGCTTCGATCAGACTGGTGGGATTTGCTATTCCCTGTCCCGCGATATCAAAAGCCGTACCATGGTCTGGTGAGGTGCGGATGAACGGCAAGCCCAGCGTCACGTTCACGCCCATGTCGAAATCCAGTATCTTGATCGGGATCAGCGCCTGATCGTGATACATTGCAATGGCCACGTCATAGCGCGCGCGAGCGGCCGCGTGAAACATCGTATCGGCCGGGTGCGGCCCGGTGACCGTCATCTCGTCTTGCGGCAGGCCCGCGATCAGGTCTGAAATCCACGTAACTTCTTCGAGGCCGATCTTGCCACCTTCCCCGGCATGAGGGTTCAATCCCGCCACCGCTATGCGGGGATGTGACAGTCCGAAAAAATGCCGCAGATCCCGTGCCGTGATCTTGATGGTTTCGAGCAGCAATTCAGGTGTCAGAGCCTCGGGCACTTCGGACAGCGGTATATGTATGGTTGTTGGCACCACTTTGAGTGTCGGGCTGGCCAGCATCATCACGACCTGCTCCACGCCAGCCAATGCAGCCAGAAACTCGGTATGGCCGGGATAGGCGAACCCGGCCCCGTCGATCAGAACCTGCTTGGAGATCGGAGCCGTGGTCACAGCGGCGGCTTGGCCCGTTTGCACAAGTGCAACCGCGCGCTTGATGACCTCGATCACGCCTTTGGCATTCTGAGCACTGGGTTGTCCGGGCACGCAGTCTTGCATGAATTCATGGGCCAGAACCGGAAGCCCTTCGCGGATCACGCCACCAGTCTGCGACGGGTCATCAATCAGGCGGATCGGCGTTCCGTCCGGCAGATGCCTGGGATCACCGATCCAGAAAAACGGCAGGCTCTCTCCAAGCTGCTCCCAGGCTTTGAGCGCAAGTTCCGGGCCGATCCCTGCAGGATCGCCGCAACTCAGCGCAATGGGGCCCGCGTTCATTGCTCGATAATCAGAGCTTCGGCCCGCAACTGATCAAGGTAGGAGGTCGAAAACGCATTCAGGCGCTGTTGCAGAAGCGCATTTGCGACTTCATCGCGCGAGGCGTCTTCATTCAGCGCGGCCGTGCGACCACAGAGCATCAGAAGAACAAGCGTCTGCCCGTTCGAGCGCGTCAGCGCCGTCGAGATTTCGCCGGGATCAAGCTTGGCCAGTTCGACTGCGATATCCTGCGGGATTTCAGAAGGCGCGCGGCTGCCACGTTCGAGGACTTCGGCGGGCTGGCCATAGGCGACGCCGTAAAGATCGTCGCAGGTGTCGACCTGCGCGCGCACGCGGTTTGCCTCGGCCAATGCTGCCTCGCTCCGCCCGCCGGGGATAAAGTAGGCGGCATACTCGATCGCTGCAAAGCTGGGAGCCCGGCTTGTGATTTCCTGAATGTCGCGCAACTGGAACAGCGCAACCGCATTCGGCAGAGCAATCGGATCGGTCACCTCTCCGGGGGAAAGGGCAAGGATCTGCGGACGCAGAGGGGCCGGCAGTTCGGTGATGGGCAGCCAATCCATACGCCCGCCATCGGCTGCGGTGTTGGTGGCCGAGAACTGCCGGGCCTGCTCGGAAAAGGCAGATTGGCTGGTCAGCTGCGAGATGGTGTCAGCAAGGGCACGGACCTGTTCCAGAGTATCGGGTGTGAAGGGTATGATGATCTCGGACAAAAGAACACGCACACCACCCGCACCGCCATCGGCCGCCAGGGCGCGGTCAATCTCGGCCTCGGTAGGTCGCGCGCGCCCAAGGAATCGCACCCTGATCACCTCGCGCCATCCCAATCCGTTCTCGACGAAATCGCGGAAGGTCTGAGGCTCTACGCCGCCCTCCTGAAGCGCCTGGATGAACTGTTCGGATGTCAAATCTGCGCGTGCTGCAAATTGCTCCATGCCTTCTTTGATCTCTTCGGGTCCGATCTCGATTCCAGCGGCGCTATAGGCGTTTTCCTTCAGTTGCTCTTCAATCAGCAGGTTGCGTGCGCCTTCCTCGTCGGCTCCGGGAGCCCCAAGTAGTTCCAGAAAACGGCGGCGCTGTTCGATCTCGAAATACGTTATCGCCTTTTCATTCACCGTGATTGCAGGCGAAAAAAGGCTCTGCGCGCCAACTGTGCTGGCTCCAAAGGCAAGCGTCGTGGTCAGAATTGCCATACCGGCAAGACGTGTTGCGGATTGGGTCATACTGCTCAGGAATTGCATGATCGCACGTATCTTTCTTTTCCGTTCGTTGCGCTGAAGCCGCGCAGGGCGATGGTAAATCCGAAATCAGTCGTAGGCTCAACACTTGTTGACGAGATATAACGCCGGTTCACGGAAAGATCGACCTCAACACATTCATTTCGATAAGTCAGTCCGATCCCCGCAGTTGCGGCCCGGGTGTCCGCCAGATCGTAGCGCCAGTTGGCCGAGGCCGTCCAGCTTGGGTTGAGTTGATACGCTCCGTCAAAATAGATTTCCGAGACTGCGCGGGCGCGGCCTTCGGCTAAATCCGCCTGCAGCCAAAGATAGCTCCCTGTAAGCGCCAGCGCATCCCCGGCCCAATCGCCGCGCAGTTCGGCCTTGGAGATGTCGAGGCTATCGTCAAAAATGGTGCGCGCTGTGACATCGAGACCGAAGTCAGCCTGAATCTGTCCAGCCAACAGGAAATCCGAGATATCGCCAGCCAGGCCGGATGTTGACGTGAACTGCGGTTGCGCCTCTTTTCGAATGACTTGCCCGACCGTCAGGAAACCCTGCCAACCCGGTCCAAAACGCGCATAGTTCAGACCATATGCCAGTCGCAGGTCTTCTTCTCGCACATCGGGTGCCGGAAACCGTGACAGTGACAAAAGATTGCCCGGATCAAATTCGACGAGCTTGCTTTCTTCATTGGGCACGGCATCGCCGTTGACATTGCTCCAGCCGAACTGGGCGATCGGCTCGAGGAAATGTGTGGTCTGGCCGATGCTGCGCGTCATCGGCATGCGCAGAGTCAGGGCGGCACTTGGGGTGAGGCGGCTCAGGCGGTCTGTGAAATTGCTGTCCTGGGAGATATCAAACAGATCTGCCGCAAGCCCCATTTCCCAATCCGCGCGCAGGCCCGAACTGAAGAACCAGCTTTTCAACCACCTGGTTTCGGCTGTCAGGCGGGCAACATCGCGGCCCAGCACATCCAGATTCGAACTGCGTCGATGGGCATGCGCCCAGACACCGAAACGCAGCTCGCCTCCGGTCAGTTCGGGGAAAATCCGTCTTTGGTAAGCAGTGTCAAACACCAAAGTCGGCAGGATGCTTTCGTCTTCCCCATCGCGCAAGGATTGGTAATGGATGAGAGCCGCGCGCGTGAACATGTCTCTTGTCACCCGTCCAATCGCGATTTCGCTGTTCAGGCGATCTCGGTATGGCAGCCCGTAGTCGATCAGATAGGCATTGTCGCTGATCCACTCGAAATCAAAGGAAAGCTGATAGCGGCGTGGCAGCGCGAATGCGCCCGCTCCCACAAGATATCCGCGGGTGCGATCTGGCAGCAGATCGTCGCGTGTTACCGCGCCTTCGAATGCGATCCGCCCGCGTGCGAAAGCATGGCGATAGGCCAGATCAAGGGTTCGGGTCTTCGGGGAAAGATAGGGCGATACGGTGATATCCGCGTTGTCGTTCAGTTTGAAGAAATACGGAACCTTTATCCCCGTACTCAGCTGAGACGTCGTTCGGAATGAAGGGATCAGGAATCCCGTAGCGCGATCCAGGGTCGGGTCGGGCAGACGCAGGTGCGGCAGATAAAACACCGGGATATCGAGGACTCGCAGTTGCGCGTCGTCAAAATAGAGTTGCCGCTCCTGCTGGTCGTGAACGACGCGTCTTGCCCGGATCTGCCAAAGCGGTGCGCGGCCTTCGGCGCAGACCTGGCAGGAGGTTACGGAGGTCTTGTAAAGCTGCGAATAGCGCCCGTCCGAGCGTTTCAATTCAAGCGCACTCAGTTGGACCTGCTCGGCCATCACCATGCGCGCGCCCTGCAACAGGCCGTTTTGCATGTCCCGGTCCAGTTGGGCCGCCTCGGCCAGAATGGTGATGTCATTGCCGTCCGTCAGGCGGATAGGTCCGTCAATGGTCAAGGTGCCTGTTGCGCGATCATAGGTGATCTGACGCGCGCTGATCTTCTGGCTGCCTTGAAACGCCTCGACATTGCCTTGCGCGATCAATTTGCCATCCGGCGTGACCGAGACGCGATCTGCGATCAGAACAGCTGGGGGTGTTTGCTCATCCGTGTTGGCTTGGGCCCGCGCAGCCTGCGGCGTGACACAGAGGGCTGTGATCAACAGGAAGACAAGCGCCGCAAGCCGCATCAGCCGTCCTCCGTATGCAAAAGCAAGCCAAAGGCCAGCAACAAAGCGGCTACCGGGGCGGCCCAGCCGGCCAGAAGGATCGGAAGCTGTCCATTTTCTCCGAGGACCTGCGCGAAATTGCGCATGAAATACAGGGCAAAGCCCAGCAGGACCGCCACCAGCACCGCAGTGCCGGTGCCGCCTGAGCGCGAATGGCGCATGGTGAACGCGGCCGCCACAAGAACCATGGCCATCAGAAACAGCGGGCGCGCCAGTTCGGATTGCAGCCAGACCTGATGACGTTTGGTGGAAAAACCGGCCTGTTGAAGCTGGTTGATCGTATTACCCAGTTCCCAGATGGAAATCCCGTTCGGATTGCTCAGGGTTTCGCGAATGCGTTCCTGCGTCAGCGTCGAGGGCAGTTGCAACGTCTCGTGTATCTCTGCAGTGGCCTCGGGGTTTGTACCAGCGCGCAGGGTCCAGACCTTGGCAACCCTCAAGGACCAGGCTCCGTCGATCAGGCGGGCAGATCCTGCTTCGATCCTGCGCACGGGCCCCCCCTCATTCTCATATGCCAAAAAGGTGACGTTATAAAGAATTCCGCCCTCGGCACTATAGCGTTCGGCATGGATCACGGTCTGGCCGCGCGGGCCGCCCTGACGCAACCACAAACCCTCTTCGCTGATCGAGAGGGCTGATGTATCGCCGGTTCGGTAAAACTCGGTCAGACGTTCGGATTTAGCCGAGGTGGCGACGACGATGGGGTTAAGTGTGGTGACGGCAAAGATGCCAATCAAAGCCGCAATCGTGATTGGTGCCAAAAGCGTGTTCAGCCCCGAGCGTCCCGCCGCGCGTGTCACCACCAATTCGCTCGAGCGCGCCAGGGCCACGAACAGAGCGATCGTCGAAAGTATCATGATCAGGGGCAGGATCTCGCTGATCGCGCCGGGCGCGTTCAGGACAACGATCTGCATGATCTGGCTGAAGGTGACGTCCAGCCCTTCAAAGCGACGCAGCTGCTCGATCACGTCCACCAGCATCAAAAGCGCCAGAAATCCGCCCGACACGGCAAAGAAGCTAAACAGAAAACGGCGGGCGAAATAGAGATGCAGGATCATGCGGCCACCTGCTGTCGTGGGCGCAGTAAGGCGGGTCGACAGGCAAGCCAGAGGAACAGGGCCGAAACTCCAAAGCCTGCAAGGGATGGCAGATAGATCAGCGGCCAGAGCCGCGCATCTTTCAGAACCGGTTCCGAAACCAGCCCGCGCAGCAGTTCAAGCACGATCACCAAGAACACCGCCAAAAGGATCTGTCGCCAGACGCCAAAGCGCGAGAAAGACCCCAGTTGCAGAGATGCAAACCCGATCAATATCACCGAAACGCATATCAGGGCGCGCGCGAACCTCAAATGCAGCTCTTCCGCCAGTTCGCCTGCCGTATACGCTTCGTCGCTGTCAGCCGATGACTGATCGAACAACATTTCAAATGTGCTGAACTCTCGGATGTTGCGCGCCTGAACAGCATCCGAGCGCAGCAAGGCAGAGATGTCATAGGAAAAATCGTTGAAGTTTGTTGTCGACAGAACCTGGCTGTCGTTGATCAGCCTTTGGGCCAGACCGTCCACCATGATCAGCTTTGCATTGTCCTCGTCGCGCACCAGATAGGCTCTCAGAGCGGTATAGGTGACCGTTTCCAGCGGATTGCGGTGGTCGGACAGAAAGACATCCTGCAACGTGCCGTCTTCGCCTAGGGATCGGATAAAGAAGGTTACTCCGGCAGTGGGATGCAGGAACGTACCCTCGGACAAGAGCCGCGCTCCGGCGTTCTGGGAAACTTCGGATTGGCGCAATTTCAGCTGGCTGATGGATGCGGGCAGCAAAAGGTGGATGAGGACGCTCATCATCAAGGCGACGATCACACCAAACACCAGAAATGGACGTGTCAGACGCCACGGGCTGGAACCGGTTGCCTGCATGACGATCGTTTCACTTTCGTTTTGCAGACGGTTGGTGATGTACACACTGGCCGCAAAAGCGGCGATGGGCAGAACGATCCGGATCAGGTTGGGCAGGGTAAGCGCGCTGAACTCAAGAAACACCATGGCCGACTGCCCGTCGGCGATCAGACGGTCAAACAAGGTGACGGCCCGGTTGATCCAGAACACACCGACCAGAATCAATGAGAACAGCCCGAACAGCAGCAGAAGCTGCGACAGAACATATCTGTCGTATCGCGACACTGGCGTCCCCCCGGATGCATGCCTGTTATTTTGGCCGAACCTACTGCAAACCAAGCAGGTTTGAAACTCCTATTCATCTGCATCTGGTCAATAGGCGGTCCAGCGGCTACCTCTGAGACAACCAGAGCATTGGAGACCCAGATGAGCCGACTGACCAAGATCACTTTTGCACCGCTTGACCTGACAAGTCTGGAAACAGCCGAAGGCCGCGTGGCGGTTTGCGTGACACCGGATGGCAAGCTTGATCAGGCCGCACGGCGCGCCAACAGGCTGACGCGCGGAGCCATTGCCCGGCTTGTTGACAGCAAAAGCTTTGAGGCGGCCAAGTCGGGTCAGGTCATGACGCTTGCCTGGCCTGCGGGCATGGCCGCCGAGGCGCTGGATGTTCTTGTCCTGCCGAACCGTCCCACCGCGCTCGAGGCGCGCAAGGCCGGGGTTGCTTTGGGCAAGCTGAAAGGGCGCGCCGCGCTGACATTGGTTGCGGCAAGCCGTTCGCGCGCCGAAGAACTGGCGATGGGGATTGCGCTGCGCGACTACAGCTTTGATGCCCACAAGACGAAAGACAAGGCCGACAAAACCACACCGGGTGGTGTCACCGTACAATCGACCCGCTGGGAAGATGCAGCGACCGCCGCAGCGCCATTGATCGCTGTGGCCGAAGGCGTGGCCATGACCCGTGATCTTGTCAGCGAACCTGCAAACGTGCTCACGACAACCGAATTCGCCAACCGCCTGGCCGAGATGACATCGCTGGGGCTCGAGGTCGAGGTTCTTGAAGAGAAAGACCTTGAGAAACTGGGCATGCGCATGCTGCTGAGTGTCGGGCAAGGATCTGACAGCCCCTCAAAAGTGGTGGTGATGCATTGGAACGGTGGCAAGAAAGGTGCGGCACCCCTGGCTTTGATCGGCAAGGGCGTGGTGTTTGATACTGGTGGAATCTCGCTGAAACCCGCCTCTGGCATGGAAGATATGACCATGGATATGGGCGGCGCGGGCGTTGTCGCCGGCACCATGCGGGCGCTTGCCCTGCGCAAGGCCAAAGCCAATGTGGTCGGGCTGATCGGCCTGGTGGAAAACATGCCCTCGGGAAATGCCACGCGTCCGGGCGATGTGGTGGCATCGATGAAGGGCGATACGGTCGAGATCATCAACACCGATGCCGAAGGGCGCCTCGTTCTGGGGGATGTCATGTGGTACGCACAAGAGCGGTTTTCCCCGACTGGCATGATCGACCTGGCGACGCTGACCGGGGCGATCATCATCGGGTTGGGTCATGACAATGCCGGCGTCTTCTCGAATGATGACGTCTTGTGCGACGGATTTCTCAAGGCTGCCAAAGCCGAGGGCGAGGGGGCCTGGCGCATGCCGCTGGGCGAGAGCTATGACAAGCAGCTGAAATCCAAGATTGCGGATATGAAAAACGTAGGGGGACGGCCTGCCGGATCGATCACGGCCGCGCAATTCCTGCAGCGTTTCGTCAAGGATGGTACGCCTTGGATTCACCTGGATATTGCCGGTGTTGCTTCGGTGAAATCCGAGACTCCATATGCGCCAAGCGGGGCGACAGGTTGGGGCGTGATGGCGCTCAACCGATTGGTGCAGGATCAGTTCGAGGCGGACTGAGCATCATGGGGGCCGCCTATTTCTATCACCTGACAAACAGGCCGCTCGAGGCGACATTGCCGATGTTGCTCGAGCGCGCCCGCGCGGCCGGATGGCGCGTTGCCGTGCGCGGACCCGAGCGTGCGCGCCTGGAATGGCTGGATGAGCGTTTGTGGCTTGGTGCCGAGGACGGGTTTCTGGCCCACGGGATCGAGGGGGGGGCGCATGATGCCGATCAGCCCATTTTGCTGACGCAGGGTCTGGCCGGGAACGATCCTGCCTGCCTCATGACGTTCGACGGGGCCGATGTCGGCCCCGAGGAGGTGCAAGCGCTGGAACGGGTCTGTGTTCTGTTTGACGGCAATGACGAACACGCACTCCAGACAGCCCGGGGCCAGTGGAAAGCCCTGACCACGGCGGGCTGTTCAGCGCAATATTGGTCCGAGGAATCCGGACGTTGGGAGAAGAAGGCGGAAGCCTGAGTTCAGATGCGGCTCAGCGGGACAGGATCAGTTCACCCTGTGTGATCTCGATCCGCTCCCAGCGCTGGAGATAATCCATACCCAAAAGCGAGCGATCCAGATCCCCTTCATTGACCCAGGCCGGTACATTCGTGTCCACGATCGTTCCCAATGCCATGACGTCCAGGCGAACGGGGGCGGTGCGCACTTCGCCATTGGCGGTCATCGCGCGCCCGAGATACACGAGTTGCTCCATCGGAAGGCCGGTGCGCGCCGCATCTTTCTGGCTGAGCACAACGCCGGTGGCACCTGTGTCGATGACAAAGTCGATCGGCGCGCCATTCACATCCAGCGTGAGATAGTAATGCCCGTCCGGCGATCGGGGCACTTCCACGCGACCCTGCTCCGAGAATACCGCCTGACGCGGCATGATCTGATCGCGCACATCTTCCCAAAGGCCGATACCAGCAATCACACCTAGAAACAAAAGCGCCCATATAACAGCGTGTTGCAACGTCTTGTTCATGTTGCTTCTGGCGCTGGCAAACAACGAAAAAATCAGCGCGCCTCCGAGAAGGCACAAAAAGATCAGCCGTCCGATTTCATTCTCGCTCATGCGCAGCCTCCGCGTCTTCTGACTGGAAACATAGGGTTTGCGCCGCGTATTCCCAGAGCCCGGAGCGAAACAGATGGAATAGTCTTGACGGATAGAAACGGTTTTATCTCTACTTGCCGGATCAAAGGGGGTGGAATGGCAAAGAAATCCAAATCCGAGCTTGCCGAAGAAGGCAAGGCGATCAGCGAAACGCTCAAGGCCGCCCGGAAGGCCCCGCATAATTTCGCGTTGTTTCATGGCAAGGATGACCTGATCTTTGTGGCGCATCGCACCAAGAACAAATCCGCCGTCCGTCAGATTGCGAAATCCGAAGGCGCCACGGCCAAAGGGGCGGTGGGTGCCTTGCTGGTGAATGGCAAGGTCGCGGATCTGATCGTCGAGGATCCGGATTCGACACCTGCCAATTTTGCAAAGGTGTTTCGGAAGTTTCTGATCGCGCGCGGCATCGGGATGAAAGTGCGGCTCTTGTCGGAAACGGGTGACGTGCTGGATGACGGCGACGAGGAGGAAGAGAACGGCGCAAGCGGGCCTGACGAACTCTCCGAGGATATCGAAGTGGAACTGGCCAGGATCGCCAGGCATTTTGATGGAATCAAACTCGGGCTCGTTAGAAGCCTGAACTCGGCTCCTTCAGAGTTTCGCGACAAGATCGCCAAGGCAGTAAGCATCTACAAGAAGGCAATAGAGACAAAGAACGCCGACGCGGCCCTTTCCGCGCTCAAGGCCGTCAACGTACTTGTCACCGCCACGCCTTCTACCGTGCGCATTCATGATGGGCTGAAGGGGGCGGGAGAGGACCCGCAAAAGCTGGAAAAGCTGGCGGGGCTTGTGAAGTCCTGCGCGGCCCGGGTTCAAACAGAACTTGCGTTCCTGGATGATGCCTTTCCCGAGATGCGCGACATGCGCGCGGCACTCAAAGCCGCGCTGGCCAAGACGCCAGCCCCGGCCAATGCGGCCGCGCTTTTGGCCATGAAAGAGGCCATGGATACGATGTTCTATGACCACGTGGACAAACCACCCAAGGCGCATGGGCCGCAGTGCCATGGGCCCGGTCTGAGCCTGAAGGCGCAAGAAGACCGCATCCTGAAAAAGAAAAACCCGCGAACCGGCAAGCCATTCAAGGGTAAACCGGTGCATAAGGCGTCGAATTTCACCGACAAGGCGGCTTTCGTCGAGACCGAGACGGCGTTGCGCACAAAGGCGCTTGATCAGATGGACAAGGCCAAGATCCAGCCGCCGCCAAAGGGGGGCAAGCCGGTGCGACTTGCACCTGTGGAGGTCAAGCTGAGCGATGTTCTGGGGACCACCTGGCAAACCATGGTGCAGGGGGTCAAACGCAAGCAGACCAAGGGAAGCCCGGACAGCTGCGTGCCGGCCTCATGGGGGCCGGACAGCACTGGCAAGGCAATCTATGATCTGTTGGCGGACGGAACCTTGCGGCTCGTGACGCTGTATCCAAATCCGATAGTGACGCAACCCGGGCCCAAAGCTAAACCCAAACCAACGAACTCCAAACCCAAGCCCTTCAAGGGCGCGAAACCTTAATGTTTTATGACGGAGAGCACAGCCATGGTCGAAGATGATTCCATGCAAGTTCTAAGCCACTTTGCCAG
>NZ_JBASXK010000096.1:0-13759 GCF_049276915.1 Aestuariivita sp.
CTCGAAATCTGATGACACTGCGCAAACGCTGGAAAATCTGCGCGCCGCTGTCGGCTCCTCGGAAATGGGTGCTGAAGGCATCAACGAACTCGAACAGATTGCGAGCCTCCTCGCCGCGCAAGGCTACGGCCCTGACCGTATCGTCATCGACCCTTCCGTGGTCCGTGGCCTCGGCTATTACACCGGCCCAGTCTATGAGGCCGAACTCACCTTTGACATCCTTGATGACAAGGGCCGCAAGCGCCAGTTCGGCTCGGTTGCCGGGGGCGGGCGCTATGACGATCTGGTCAAGCGCTTTACCGGGCAGGAAGTGCCCGCCACGGGCGTGTCGATCGGTGTGGACCGGCTTCTGGCGGCGCTGCATGCCAAGGGCCGTCTCAGCGCGCAGACCACCGGACCCGTAGTCGTGACGGTGATGGATCGCGACCGCATGGCGGATTACCAGAAAATGGTCGCCGAGCTGCGCAATGCCGGCATCCGCGCCGAAGTCTATCTGGGCAATCCCAAGAATTTCGGCAATCAGCTGAAATATGCAGACAAGCGCAACGCCCCCATCGCGGTGATCGAAGGCGGCGATGAACATGCCAATGGCATGGTGCAGATCAAGGACCTGATCCTTGGGGCCAAACTTGCAGAAACTGCGACCCTCGAGGAATGGCAGGACCGCCCCAGCCAGATCGAAGTGCCGCGCGCCGAACTGGTCGCGCGCATCACAGAGATGTTGGCGAGCCAGAACTGATGCCCTCGCGCGCCGCCACATTGATCGAAGCCGCCCGGCTGCGCGCCGCCTTTGAGGCCGCAGGGGCGCTGATCGTGGAAACCCCGATCCTGCAACCGGCGGATCTGCTGCTGGATCTCTATGGCGAAGATATCCGCGCGCGTGCCTATGTGACGTCCGATGCGCTGCGCGGCGAACAGATGCTGCGCCCGGATTTCACCGTGCCTGTCGTGCAGATGCACATGGCCGAAGGCGCGGAACCTGCGCGCTATACCTATTCCGGCGAGGTCTTCCGCCGTCAGGAACTCAACGACGAGCGCGCCAATGAATATGTGCAGGTCGGATACGAGGTCTTTGACCGCGCAGACCCGGCCGCTGCCGATGCCGAGGTGTTCGCGCTTTTTGCCGATCTGCTTGGGCCGCTGGGCCTGCGCGCCGCAACCGGCGATATCGGGCTGTTGATGGCCGCAGTGCAAGGCCTGCAGACCACCGAACGGCGCAAGGTCGCGCTGATGCGCCATATCTGGCGTCCGCGCCGGTTTCGCGCCTTGCTTGACCGGTTCGCCGGGCGCAGCCCCATGCCCGAGACCCGCGCCGCATTGCTCGCGGGCGATCGCGCCGGGCTGGACGCGCCCGAGATCGGCCTGCGCAGCCGCGCCGAGGTGGATGCCCGCATCACGGCGTTGATCCAGGATGCCGCCGCCCCGGCCATCTCGAAGACCGAGATCGCCGCGCTGGATGCCCTGCTGGACGTGCGCGAGTCCGTGCCTTACGCCATCGAACGCCTGTCGGACATCGCCGTTGACCTGCCCTGGACACGCAGTGCCCTGGAGCGGCTGAAAGCGCGCGTCGATGCACTGGCCGCACGGGGCGTGACCATCGACACTCTGGATTTCGAAGCCTCTTATGGCCGCACCCAGATGGAGTATTACGACGGGTTCGTCTTCGGCTTTTATGCTGAACAACGCCCCGATCTGCCCCCGGTCGCGACGGGCGGGCGCTATGATGCGCTGACCCGGCGTCTGGGCAAAGGGGCCGAGATCCCGGCCGTCGGAGGTGTCCTGCGCCCCGGTCTGATCCTTCAGGTTCAGGAGGCGTGGCCATGACGATCAAGCTTGGCGTGCCCTCCAAGGGCCGGCTGATGGAAAAGACCTTCAAATGGTTCGCCGCCCGCGGTGTCGTTCTGACCCGCACGGGCTCGGAACGTGAATATGCCGCCGAGGTCGAAGGCATCGACGGGCTGACACTGGTGCTTCTGTCTGCGGGGGAAATCCCCCGTGAACTGGCGGCCGGTCGCATCCATCTGGGCGTCACAGGCACCGATCTGGTGCATGAAAAGCTTGCCTGCTGGGAACAGCAGGTGCATGAACTGCAACCGCTGGGCTTTGGTCAGGCCGACCTGATGCTGGCCGTTCCCAAGTTCTGGGCGGATGTGGATACGCTGGACGATCTGGATGCCGCCGCCGCCGCCTTTCGCGCGCGCCACGGCTTCCGCTTGCGCATCGCCACCAAGTATCACCGCCTCGTGCGGGAATTCCTGCGCGAGGCGGGCGTGGCCGATTACGCCCTGGTAGACAGCCAGGGGGCGACAGAAGGCACGGTCAAGAACGAGACCGCCGAAGCCATCGCGGACATCACCTCGACCGGAGAGACCCTGCGCGCCAACCATCTCAAGCTGCTCAGCGACGGGCTGATCCTGCGCTCGCAGGCGACGCTCTGGCAAAGCCGCGTGGCCGCGATGGACGCGGATGAACGCCAGACCTGCGCCGCACTGCTCTCGCGCCTTGGGCTTGATTGATCCGACCGCTTTGAACCCGTCTGTTCCCGGATATGACGTTGCGTTATCGCGCGTTGGGCCGGTCTGCCGAAGTCCATTTGAAAATCTGTGAAAAAACAGATATTTAACTCTGGGTTTCCGTCAGGGTGCCGACTGCCGGACCATCAGGGCCTGCGGGAAAGTGCAGCATGGATATTGCGAGAATATGCGGGCAGTGTAACGTAATTGTCGTGAGCCGTCTCTGAACGCACGCGGTCAGTCTCATAAGACCACGGCATGTCAGGGGCGAAAATGGGAGGTTCGTTTCGGAACCAGTCGGTCGGCAAGGACGGCGCAGGAATGCGTGGGCCTGTCACAGGCATATCCGATACGGAAAACATGGGTCGGAGCCGACATGCTCAAGATCGAAGACCTGCACCTGTCTTTTGGCGGGATCAAAGCATTGCAGGGCATCAGTTTCGAGGCCAGACCGGGAGAGATCACCGGTGTCATTGGCCCAAACGGCGCAGGCAAGACCTCGCTGTTCAATGCCATTTCGGGATTTTACAAACCCGACCGCGGCACGGTCAGCTTCGAGGGGCGGGATATCACCGGCCTGTCGCCCGACAAACGGGCCGAACTGGGTCTGGCACGCACCTTTCAGAACATCGCCCTGTTTCGCGGCATGACCGTGCTCGACAATATCAAGCTGGGCGGGCACACCCGGCTCAAGACCAATGTCTGGCAGGCCCTGCGCTATTTCGGAGCCGCCCAGAAGGAAGAGCTTGAACTGCGCCGCGATATCGAAGAGCGCGTGATCAACTTTCTGGAAATCGACCATATCCGCAAATACCCGATCACCATGCTGCCCTATGGCCTGCAGAAACGGGTGGAACTGGGCCGGGCGCTGGCCATGCAACCCAAGGTGCTGATGCTGGATGAACCGGTGGCGGGCATGAACCGCGAAGAAACCGCGGATATGGCCCGTTTCATTCTGGATGTTCAGGAACAATTCGGCACCACCATCCTTCTGGTGGAACATGACATGCATATGGTCATGGATATCTGTTCACATATCGTTGTCCTCAACTTTGGTCAGCAGATCGCCAGCGGCACGCCGTCCGAAGTCTCTGGCAATGAAGACGTGATCGAAGCCTATCTGGGAGCCGCCGCGTAATGGGTCAACTCACGCAATTCGCCATCAACGGGCTGATGTCAGGGGCGATTTATGCCCTGATCGCCGTGGGCATCGTATCCGTCTACAAGGCCACCAAGGTGGTCAACTTCGCCCATGGCTATCTGATCATGTTCGGAGCCTATTTCTATTACACCTTCGCGGTCATCGTGCCGGGACAGGAATGGGCACCCGCCTGGCTTGCCTCATGGCAGCCGGCCTGGTTGCTTGAGATGAAGGAAGGCCTGCCGATGTTCTCGCCCATGGGGGCGGTGCTGGACTGGGTGCAGAACATCCCGCGCATCGTTCTGGGGATCGTCGGGGCCCTGCTGGCCAATGCCATCGTGGGGCGGATCATCGAACGCACGCTGATGCGCCCGCTGATGGGGCAGTCGGTGTTTGCCATGATCATGGTCACCGTCGGCCTGATTTCGATCATGTCGGGGGCCGCTTCGATCATCTGGACGGCAGATGCGGATTTCGTGCCCACCATCGCGCCCAACGCGCCGGTGCGCTTTGAGCTTTTCGGCTCCACGATCTTCCTCTTCGGGGCTGATCTGGTGAACATGGCGGTCGCTTTGCTGATCTTTGGCGGTATCGTTCTCATGGTGCGCTACACCAAGTCGGGCGTCGCCATTCGCGCCACTGCCGAGGATCAATCCACCGCCTATTCCATGGGAATCTCTGTGCCCAAGGTCTTCAGCCGCGCCTGGGTGCTGGCGTCGACCACCGGGGCCATCGCCGGGGCGATCCTGGCCACACGCAACGGGATTTCTCCGTCGCTTGGCCTGTTCGGCTTCAGCGTTCTGGCCATCGTTCTGATGGGCGGGCTCGACAGCTATATCGGCGTGTTCTTGGCGGCCATGGCCGTGGGGGTGATGGAGGCCATGACGCAATGGCAGATGGGCGGCGACTGGGCCGAGATCGTGCCTTACGTTGCCGTTCTGGCGGTGCTGCTGGTGCGCCCGCACGGGCTTTTGGGCTCCAAGGAGGTTGAAAGGATATGATCAACGGCAACCTCAAAGCGACCTATGCCAGCGACGAGCGGGTTCTAAACAACAGTTACAAGCAGGCCTTCGTCTATGGCATGATGGTGGTGCTGGCGCTTTTCGCGGCCTTCGCCAATGACTACATGATCCTGATCGCCTGCAAGATGGGCATCCTGCTGATCGCCGTGGTCGGGGTGAATATCCTCACCGGCTATACCGGGCTGGTCTCGCTGGGGCACGGAGCCTTCGTGGCGATCGGGGCCTATGCGGTGACGATCCTGGACAACGGGTTGGCCGGGATCATTCCCGAACAGATCCTGTTCTTTGTCATCGTCCCGCTCGCGGTGGCGATCACGGCGCTGATCGGCATTCTGGTGGGTCTGCCGTCGTTGCGCGTGAAGGGGCTTTATCTTGCGGTGGCGACACTGGCGGCGAATTTCATCGTGATCTTCCTGATCGAACAGGATGCCTTTGCGCCCTGGACCGGCGGCGTTGTGGGGGTGGATACGCCCGATGCCAACCTGCTGGGCTGGGTTCTGGACACCAACCGCGAGATGTTCATTCTGATCGCCGTGGTGGCTTTCGTGTCGCTGCTGGCGGCACAGAACCTGATCCGCACCCGGATCGGCCGCGCCTTCATCGCCATCCGGGATCGCGATTACTCAGCCGAGATCCTGGGGATCTCGCTGCTGCGCTACAAGCTGACATCCTTCGCGCTCTCGGCGGCCTATTGCGGGCTGGCGGGCGCGATGTTCGCGTTCTTTTACTCGCGCATCCTGCCCGAACAGTTCGAACTGGATCTCAGCCTCGAACTGGTGGCGGCGCTGATCGTGGGCGGCATGGGACGCACCATGGGGCCGGTCTTCGGCGTGATGGTCATCGTCATGATGCCCGAGGTGATCAAGGTCTTTGCCGCCTATTTCACCGGCGGCGATGCCTCATCGGCGCGTTACATTTCGCCCCTACAGGAGATCGCCTTCGGGCTTTTGCTGGTGTTCTTCCTGCTGAAGGAACCATTGGGCATCAACCAGATTACTGACAGAATACTGCGTGCCGCAAACCGCTGGCCGTTTGCACGCGGATAACCGGACCTCAAAAAGGCCAAACTTAGGGAGAAGAGACACCATGAAACTGAACCGCCGTTCCTTCCTGGCAACCTCGGCTGCAGCAACAGCAGTCATGGGCACGCCAATGATCCTGCGCGCACAACCGGCCGAATACGTGCTGGGCGCATCGCTTCCGCTGACCGGTCCCTTCGCGACCGCAGGCCAGCTTGTGGCTCCGGCCTTCCAGCTTGCCGCCCGCCTGTTCAACGAAGAAGGTGGTGTCGCGGGCACCCCGATCCGGTTTGTGACCGAAGATTCAGGCTATGTCGCGCAGAACGCCCTGGCCAACTATCAGCGCGCACTGGCCACCGAAGGCGATGCCATGATCGCCTATTTCGCCGATTCCACCGGTGCCATGAAGCTGATCGCACCCGAGCTGACAGGTGCCAACGCGCGCATCATGGGCTCGACCTCCTTCGCGTCAGAACTGGCGAACCCCTCGACCCACCCCTACCAGTACATGTCCGGCCCTTCCTATCAGAGCCAGTTCGACATCCTTCTCGAGAACATCGCCGCAGAAGGGGGCAAGACTGTTGCCTTCATCTATTCCAACACCGAATTCGGCCGCGACCCGATCGAGCATGGCAAGGCCACAGCCGAACGCCTGGGCATCGAAGTCGTGCTGGAAGAGGCCACCAAGCCCCAGGGCGCCGACATCCCGACCCATGTCACCAAGCTGGCCCAGTCGGGCGCGGAATTCTGCATTCTGCAAGGCTATGTGACCGGCGTCTGGCCGCAGCTGATCGGCGGCGCGCGTCAATTCGGCCTGCCGACCAAGTTCAAAGGCACGTTCTGGGGCATGGAAAAGATCATTGCCGACCGGATCACCGCCGAAGCCGGCCCGTTCCTGGATGGCTATGAAGGCGTGATGCCCTATCGCTATTTCTGGGATCAGGCCGATGCGCCGCGCTATCAGAAATATGCGGCGCTCTCCAAGGAGATGTTCGCAGGCACGCCGCTTGAAAACTACATGTCCACATGGGCGCTGCAGACCATGTGCGGTCTGGAAATCGCGATGAAGGCGATCCGTACCACCGCCGAAGCCGGCCTTGAGCTGACAGCCGACAACATCGCCGAGAAGCTTTCGACGATCAGCGACTGGGATACCGGCGGCTTCTTTGGCGGTCCCGTGACCATGAAGAACAACGCCATCGGCACCGGGCGCGTCTATGCCTATGATGCCGCAAGCGGGTTGTTCAATCCCAAATCCGACTGGCTGACGGTCTGAGACGGGTCTGAAGACGGGAGTGGGGGGCCAGCCCCCCACACCCCCCGGGGGATTTGAAACCAGAAAGAAGCAGGGGTACGGTCTGTGCTGACCATCGAGAATATCGAAGTGACCTATTACCATACGGTGCAGGCTCTGCGCGGCCTGTCGCTGGAGGTGCCCGATGGCAAGATCGTCACGCTGCTGGGCACCAATGGTGCGGGCAAGACCACCACGCTGAAGGCGGCCTCGAACCTGCTGGCGCTGGAGAATGGCGAGATCGGCGAGGGCCGCATTCATTTCAAGGGCAAGTCGATCATGAAGATCGAACCCGACCGCCTGGTGCAGCAGGGGCTGTTTCATGTGCGCGAAGGGCGGCGCATCTTTTCCGAGATGACGGTGGAGGACAACCTGATCGCGGCATCCTATGCGCTGGATGAGCGCAAGGTGAAGCCTGACTATGACAAGGTTTATGATTTCTTTCCGCGCCTGAAAGAGCGGCGCAAGCAGGTGGCCGGCTATCTTTCGGGCGGCGAGCAGCAGATGCTGGCCTTCGGGCGGGCGATGATTGCGCGTCCTGAACTGATCCTGATGGACGAGCCCTCTCTGGGGTTGGCTCCAAAGGTGGTGGAAGAGATCTTCAGCACGATCAAGCGGCTGAACCAGGAAGACGGCGTGTCGATCCTTCTGGTGGAACAGAACGCCGGTGTGGCCTTTTCCGTGGCCGATTACGGATATATCATGGAAAGCGGGCAGATCGTGATGGAAGGCGACGTGGCCCGGCTGCGCGATGACAAGGATATCCAGTCCTTCTACCTTGGCGTTGCCGATGGCGAAGGCGGGGCGCGCCAGTCGTTCCGCGATGTGAAGCATTACAAACGCCGCAAGCGCTGGCTGAGCTGAGGAGCAAACCCATGGCATTCGACGTGCGCAATACCGACAGCGATTTCCGCTCGGTCCCGCAGATGGTCGCGGATCATTCCGCCGCCCGCCCCGATGGCGTTGCGATGCGTCAGAAGGAATACGGCATCTGGAACGAGATGACCTGGTCGGATGTGCATGAGGTGATGAATGCCGGGGCGGCCGGTCTGATCGGTCTGGGCGTGCAGGCCGGAGATCACGTCGGCATCCTGTCCGAGAACCGCAGCGAATGGGTGCTGGCGCAATTTGCCATCAACGCCGCAGGGGCCACGGTGGTGGGCATGTATCCCACCAGCCCCGCGGCCGAGATCGACCATCTGGTCAATGCCTCGGACACCACGGTTCTGTTCATCGAGGATCAGGAACAGCTGGACAAGATTGTCGAGCTGCATGGCAAGCTGCCCAAGTTGCGCCAACTGATTGTCTTTGATCCCAAGGGCACGCAGGGGGAGGACTATCTCAATCTCAGGACCTGGGATGATCTGCTGGTCAAGGGCCGCGCCATGCTGAATGGTCAGGCCGGCGACGAGGTGCTGAGCCGCGTGGCCGGGATTACCCCGGACAACACCGCGATGATGGTGTTTACCTCGGGCTCGACCGGTTTGCCCAAGGCGGCCGAGATCACCTTTGCCAATCTTCATGCTGGCACCAAGGTCGCCGAGCATGTCTTTGCCGGGTATGGCCCGGGCACCAATGTGCTGTCCTACCTGCCGCTGTGCCATATCGCCGAGCAGGCGGTGACGGTGAT
Organism: Aestuariivita sp.; assembly: GCF_049276915.1. NCBI lineage: Bacteria > Pseudomonadati > Pseudomonadota > Alphaproteobacteria > Rhodobacterales > Paracoccaceae > Aestuariivita > Aestuariivita sp. The sequence goes on from NZ_JBASXK010000096.1 coordinate 8,620, forward strand.
GAACGGTCTGTCCAAGCAGTTCGTGATGAATTTCGGCGAAAGCCTGCGCACCATCACGCTGGATCTGCGCGAGGTCGCGCCTCAGGTCTTCTTTGGCGTGCCGCGCATCTGGGAAAAGATGCAGGCCGGGGTCATCGTGCAGGCGCAGACCGCGGGCGCCATCCGCAAACCGCTGACCATGCTGGCGCTGAAAGGCGCGATGAAGCGCGGTGCCAAGCGCCGCGATCACTGGAGTGCGTCGGACCGGCTGGCCCACAGCTTCTGGGATGCGCTGGTCTATCGCCATATCCGCTCGTATCTGGGTCTGGGGCGGGTCAGTTTCGCGATATCCGCCGCCGCGCCGATCGCGCCTGATCTGCTGGCCTTCATGCGCGGCATCGGCGTCAATATCCGCGAGGCCTGGGGCATGTCCGAAACCAGCGGCGTCGGCACGATCCAGCCCGCATGGGGCAATTGCGACGGGCGCATCGGCTTTGCGGTGCCCGGTGTGGAGTGCAAGATCGCCGAGGATGGCGAAGTGCTGTTCAAAGGCGCGACGATCTTCAAATCCTATTACAAGAATCCGCAGGCGACTGCCGAAACCATCGTGGATGGCTGGCTGCACACCGGAGACGTGGGCCAGATCGAAGCGGATGGGTCGCTCACGCTGATTGATCGCAAGAAAGACATCATGATCAACGCGGCGGGCAAGAACCTTTCGCCCTCGCTGATCGAGAACGTCATCAAGTCGTCGCCCTTCATCAAGGAAGTCATCGTGATCGCGGACAAGCGCCCCTATGTGACCGCGCTGATCCAGATCGACATGGATACGGTGCGGCTCTGGGCCGAAGGGCAGGGGATCGCCTATACGACCTTCCGCTCGCTGGCCGAGCACCCGCAGGTGCAGGAGCTGATCGACGCCGAAGTGGCCAAGGGCAACAAGAACCTCGCCCGCGTCGAGCAGATCAAGAAGAGCCATCTTCTGCCCAAGGAACTGGATCATGATGACGGCGAAGTCACCGCCACCATGAAAGTGCGTCGCAACAAGATCTACGAGTTCTACGCCGATCAGATCGAAGCGCTCTACACGGAGTAAGGCCGATGCGGGTTGATCGCCTGACCGGGTTCATGGGGGCCGAGATTTCGGGCGTCGATCTGCGCCAGCCGATTTCCGATGATCTTGCGCAGGAGTTGCGCGCGGCCCTTGGCGCACATCAGATGATCGTGCTGCGCGACCAGCATCTGGACATCGCCGATCAGAAACGGCTGACCCGCGTCTTTGGGCCGATCATGCGCCTGCCCTATGTCGAACCCATGGCCGACGATCCCGAGGTCATCGCCGTGCTCAAGGAGGCCAGCGAAGTCAATGTCGGGGTCTTTGGCGGCGACTGGCATTCCGATTTCAGTTTCCTGCCCAACCCTCCCGCAGGATCTGTTCTGAACGCGGTCGAGGTGCCGCAGGTGGGCGGCGACACGGTCTGGTCGTCTCAGGTTGTCGCCTATGACAGCCTGCCCGCGCATCTGCGCGAGATCGTCGAGGGGCGCATGGCGATCCACCTTGGCGCGCCCTATGGCGTGAAACATGCGCCCCCCATGGAGGAACGCTCAAGCGGGTCGATCCGCATGACGCGCGGTGATCCCGAGGCTGACAAGGAAACCTTCCATCCGGCGGTCATCACGGACCCGGCCACCGGGCGCAAGGCGCTGTTCGTGAACCCGATCTACACCACCCGGCTGGACGGGATGAGCGTCGAGGAAAGCGCGCCGATCCTGGCCGCGTTGTTCAAACATGCCACCAAGCCGGATTTCTCGTGCCGGCTGCGCTGGAATGCAGGAGATGTGGCGGTCTGGGACAACCGGATGAGCCTGCACTATGCAACGAACGATTACGATGGTGTGCGCCGTTTGCTCTATCGCACCACGTTTTCGGCCTCTGCGCCCCAGTGACCTGAGTGACGGCCGTGACGGTCCCGGCGCGGGGGTGGCTCGGGCACCCGGGCGCGGGCTGTGGTCGCGGATGAGGGGCACTCAAAGGGGGTACAAAATGCGCAACACCCCTCGCAAATCATGTTCAAAACGGACAATTCTGGGTCACAGAACCCCGATCTCGGCCAGCGCCCGGTTCAGCTCGGCGGGCAGGGGTTGCTCGTTTTCGCGCCCCTTGCGCAGGTCGGGTGGAGCGTCCTCGGGCTTGAGGTATCGCCATCCCTGAAAGGGCCGTTTGGGGGCCGAGGCGGTGCGCACGACCTCTTCATCCAGAACGATTCCGCATCGCATGATCCCGTCCTGACCCTGCACTTCATCCAGCCGCACAATGCGCTGACGGCACAGCACCAGCCCTTTGAAGACCCAGTAAAGCGAGCCGCCATTAAGCAATTTGTCCGACTGTTTCGGCCACATCCGCGTGACATGACGGGGCTGCCCGTCCGGCCCCTTGGCACGCGGGTTGCTCTGCCAGCTGATCAGGTCTTCGACCACGTCCGCGCCGACACAGAGTTTTACAAGATTTATCGTCGAGTTATCCACAGAGTCCCCCACAGAACACCTGTATATGGTAGCAGTCTGCGCGCGGACTTCAAACTGTTGTGGAAATTTCCCGTTTCGGTTTATGTTGGTTGCCTGCCACAATGTTGCCGAGGATTCGCCGATGAGCCGTTTTGCTGCCCCTATTGCCGAGCAGATCTGGGATATGAAGTACCGCTTCAAGGAAGCAGACGGCACTCCCATCGACATCACCGTCGAGGACAGCTGGCGGCGCATCGCCCGCGATCTGGCGCGCGTCGAGGCGGACCCCGCCCATTGGGAAGAACGGTTCTATGGCGCGCTGGAAGATTTCCAGTATCTGCCCGCCGGGCGCATCACTGCAGGGGCCGGCACGGCGCGTCAGGTGACCTTGTTCAACTGCTTCGTGATGGGCACGATCCCCGACAGCATGTCCGGCATTTTCGAGGGCCTCAAAGAAGCCGCTCTGACCATGCAGCAGGGCGGTGGCATCGGCTATGATTTCTCGACCATCCGCCCCAAGGGAGCGGGCGTGAAAGGCGTGGCGGCGGACGCTTCCGGCCCTCTCAGCTTCATGGATGTGTGGGATGCCATGTGCCGCACGATCATGTCCGCGGGCTCGCGACGGGGGGCGATGATGGCGACGATGCGCTGCGATCATCCTGATATTGAAGACTTTATTTCCGCCAAGTCCGATGCAGCCCGTCTGCGGATGTTCAATGTTTCGGTGCTTGTCACCGATCCGTTCATGGATGCGGTCAAGGCCGACGGCTCGTGGGATCTGATCTTTGACGGCACGGTCTATCGCACGGTAGAGGCGCGCGATCTGTGGAACAAGATCATGCGCGCAACCTATGACTATGCCGAGCCGGGCGTGATTTTCATCGACCGGATCAACGCGGCCAACAACCTGAATTATGTCGAAACCATCGCGGCCACCAACCCCTGTGGCGAGCAGCCCCTGCCGCCTTACGGGGCCTGTCTGTTGGGCTCGATCAACCTTGCGCGGCTGGTCGACAACCCGTTTGAAGAGGCAGCGGCGCTCAGCGAAACCCGCTTGATCGACCTGGTCGCCACGGCTGTCCGGATGATGGACAACGTGGTGGATGCATCGAAATTCCCCCTGCCCGAACAGCAGGCCGAAGCCAAGGCCAAACGCCGCATCGGCCTTGGGGTTACCGGACTGGCCGATGCGCTGCTGATGATGGGCCTGCGCTATGGCTCGGACGAGGCGGCGGCGCAGACCGAAGCCTGGCTGAAGGCCATCGCGCGCGCGTCCTATCTTGCCTCCGTGGAGCTTGCCAAGGAAAAGGGGGCCTTCCCGCTTTTCGATGCCGACAAGTATCTGGCCTCTGGTAACATGTTGAATATGGACGAAGATGTGCGGGACGCCATCCGTGAACATGGTATCCGCAATGCGCTGCTGACCTCGATCGCGCCCACGGGCACCATCTCGCTTTATGCCGGGAATGTCAGCTCGGGGATCGAACCCGTCTTTGCCTATGCCTATACACGCAAGGTGCTTCAGAAGGACGGCTCGCGCAGCGAAGAAGAGGTGGTCGACTACGCTGTGCAGATGTGGCGCGACAAGTTCGGCGACCGCGACCTGCCCGATTATTTTGTCAACGCTCAGACCCTGGCACCCGCCGATCACGTCAAGATGCAGGCGGCGGCGCAGAAATGGGTGGATTCCTCGATCTCCAAGACGATCAACTGCCCGGAAGACATCAGCTTTGACGATTTCAAGAACGTCTACATGCAGGCCTGGGACACGGGTTGCAAAGGCTGCACGACCTATCGCCCTAATGATGTGACGGGGTCGGTGTTGAGTGTGTCGGAGGAGAAGAAGACCGCCCCCGAAGTCATCTCGACCGACGCCGCCGAACCTCAGCGCCCCCATGGCGATGTGATCTACATGTCCGAGCCCTTGCACCGCCCCGAGGCGCTGGAAGGCCAGACTTACAAGGTCAAATGGCCCGATAGCGAACATGCGCTCTATATCACGATCAACGACCTGATCCAGAACGGGCATCGCCGTCCGTTCGAGGTGTTCATCAACTCCAAGAACATGGAGCACTTTGCCTGGACGGTTGCACTGACGCGGATGATCTCGGCGGTGTTCCGGCGCGGGGGTGATGTGTCTTTCGTGGTCGAAGAGCTCAAAGCGGTGTTCGATCCACGTGGCGGGGCCTGGGTTCAGGGCAAGTATATTCCTTCGATCCTTGCGGCCATCGGCGGCGTGATCGAACAGCACATGATCGTCACCGGGTTTCTGGAAGGCGAGGGGATGGGCCTGAAATCCGACCCTCAGGCCGCCGTGGTCAATCTGGATGGCGCGCGCGGCAAATCCTGCCCCAGCTGCGGTCAGTTCGACATGCGCATGATCGAAGGCTGCATGACCTGCGCCAGTTGCGGCCATTCCAAATGTGGGTAGATCCAGTCTAAAGGATCTGGATTTCTGTACTTTTTGGAACGCGGCGACGCCCGTTATGCGGACAAAGGTGTCATGCACCGCAAGTTTTCGAAGGGCTGCTTTCGTGCGACCGTAACGCAGGCCCAATACGTTTTTCCTACTCAATGGGCGCGTTATCGGCCACAACGCGCCATGTGCCGCTGCGCGCAAACATCCCGATGCCCTGCTCCACAAGTTGCTTTCGGT
>NZ_JBASXK010000097.1:0-2797 GCF_049276915.1 Aestuariivita sp.
GCCTTGTCGGGCATGTTGACGACGGGTGAGTTCAGTCCAAGCCATTGTGATCTCCATTCAGCCTTACAACCGAACAGAATCACAAGTGACTGAACTCACTCAAATAGTTTCAAATCAGGCTCTCAGACCGCGATCTTGCCACCGCCCTGTTTCGTGACCACCACCACCGAGGGGCGCGGGGGCATGGCGGGGTCGAAATCCGGCCAGCGTGTGGCGGGATCTTCAAAGGTTGAATCCCTCTCAAAGCCCTTGAGGTCTTTTGTGCCGTCTGTACCGGGGTGCTGCACTGCAAGGAACAGCGTTTCGCTGTCCGGGGTGAAGTAGGGTCCGCAGAGCTCTCCGCCCACGGGGCAGCGGAAGAACAGTTTGGAATGGCCGCGCAGTTCTCCTTCGGTCTCCAGTGAGTAGAGCCCGTCGGATTTGCCCGTCCGGCCCCAGCCAGTCCCCTGGTCGGTCGAGATCCAGAGGCGGCCATCGGCATCTATCGCGCAATTGTCGGGGGAGCCGAACCAGCCGTTTTCCGAGGTTTCTGGGTTCCATTTCGCGCCGACCTCGGCAATCGCCGGGTCTCCGCACAGCACCAGGATGGACCATGTGCCTTTCGTCGCCGCATGGTTGCCGCCGTCTTCCTTGATTTCGATGATGTGACCGAAACGGCTGTCTGCGCGGGGGTTTGCAGCGTCGACCTGGTCCTCTGTGCGCCGCGAGTTGTTGGTCAGCATGATATAGGCTGTCCCATCCCCGCGTGGTTGTGCGTCTTCCGGGCGATCCATGGGCGTGGCTCCAAGGAGATCAGCGGCCAGGCGCGTGTCGATGGCGATATCGGCCTGCGAGTTGAACCCGTTCTCGGCCGTGAGCGGGCCTTCGCCATGCACAAGGGCGAGCCAGTCGATCGTGCCGTCCTCGTTGAATCGTGCCACATAGAGCGTGCCCTCGGAGAGCAGGGACGAGCCAAAGACCGCGTTCTCTTCGGTGACGACCTGGGCGGAAACCCATTTGTATTGATAGTCGAACCGGTTGTCGTCGCCGGAATAGATGACCAGACGGCCATCCGAGGAGATGGTGGTTTCGGCACCTTCATGGCGGAAGCGTCCCAGCGCGGTGTGTTTGACCGGAGGCGCATCGGGATTGAACGGATCGACTTCGACGATATAGCCAAAGCGGTTGGATTCGTTGGGTTCCTTGTCGATGTTGAAGCGGTCGTGATGCTGACCCCAGTTGTACCACCGTCCGGGCACACCATAGCGCCGCATCGAGATCGCCTCGGGTTGCGCCGATACATCCGGATTGCCTTCGCCGTCCAGCACATCGGTCCAGAAATAGCCGTGGAAGTTTTCCTCGGCCATCAGGTAGGTACCCCATGGGGTCATCCCGCCGGCGCAGTTGTTGATCGTGCCGATTACCGTGGTGCCTGTGGGATCCGCGCTTGTCTTGAGCCTGTCATGACCCGCCGCAGGTCCGGACAGGGTCATCACAGTGTTCAGCGGTGAGATGCGCCGGTTCAGCGCGCTGTCTCGGACCAGCGACCACTTTCCGGCATCGTCTTTGGCGATCTCGACCACGGTTCCGCCATGGGCGGCCATTTCGATGTCGACCAGCTCTTTGGTCATGCCCTCGAAAGCCACACGATCCTGACGGCCGAGACCGGGAAACATCACCTCTTCATTGGTGTATTCGTGGTTCACGCAGAGCACACCGCGTGTTGCGTCATCATTGAGAGGCCAGAAGCCGACATAGTCGTTGTTATAGCCGAACTGCTTGAGCTGGGCCTCGGCGGTCTGATTCATCACGTCAAATTCAGGTGCATCCGCGGTGATCGGATCACCCCAGCGCAGCAGCACATCGGCATCATAGCCGTCGGCGATGTGGTGACGCTCGTCATTTCCCCAGGTCAGTTCGTTGAACACATAGCGGCTTGCACTGGCGGCCTGCGCCGCGCGCGGGGCGATCAGGGCCGACGTTCCGAACAAGGCGGTGGTCGCCGAGACGCCCAGCATGCCGCGCAAGACATCACGGCGGCCATAGCGGGCGTTGATCACGTCACCAATGGTGCGGTCCAGGTTGGGGTTGGTCGGGATGTCGTCGAAGGCCTCGAAGGCTTCGGCCTTGTTTCCATAGTCCGGGTCTTGAATGATGGTAGTGCGGTCCATCTGCATCACGCTCCTGAAATGGTTAAGTCGGGGCGAATCTCGGTGTTTCGCCAATACTGGCAAACTGTCGGTGCTTTGTGACAGGCCTGTGAAGCCCGTGTGGAACGTCATTTTTAACTGGTTATGTGCGAATTTGTAAAAACGTATTCCCTTTGTATGTCCTTTGGCCACTTACGCAAAAAGCCCCAAGCGTTAACTCAGGGCTTTTTTATGGTAGCACCATAATAAGTTCAGTGCACCGTTGCTGGCGTTTCCCACGGGCGTTTCATCGCAATGTTATCGACGCGGATCTTGCCGCCCACAGGCATCGACTCCATCGTGGCCTGCAGCTTCTTTATCCTGTGCATCCCGATTTCGACAAACACCCGCATAAGCCTGTCGAGCAGCATATACTTGTCGACAAGCCCCGCCACGTACTCGGGTGGTGTTGCATAAGAATTATGCAACGGCCTGTGTGATGAGCCCTCGACACCAAGCAGGGCCTTAATGCCAGGTGCATCAGAGGCGCGGCAAATGTCATCAGGCGACGTGCGCTGTGCCTGTTCTGTTAACCAACATCCCCTTTACGCCTATTTTGTTGAAAAACTCTTGCTTGATCGAGGGCTGATCTGCTGATTCAATTTTGCTTGTGAGCGGGAGGATTGACG
>NZ_JBASXK010000098.1:0-100149 GCF_049276915.1 Aestuariivita sp.
CAACCGTTCATGACGGCCGCGTCAGGAATTCAGAAAGCGCAGTTCAGCCCTGCCGATGGGGCGCATAGATCGCAGCCAGCTTCTTGACGGCCTCTTGAGGCGGCAGCTCTTCGCTTTCGCCGGTCCGACGGCTCGTCAACTCGACCACACCATTCTTCAGCCCGCGCGGGCCGACCGTGAGACGCCAAGGCAAACCAATCAGGTCCATTGTTGCGAATTTACCGCCTGCCCTCTCGTTGCGGTCATCATACAGCGGTTCAAGCCCAAGTGCCGTGATCGCAGCATAAAGCGCATCGCAAGCGCCGTCCGCTTCTGCGTCGCCCTGCTTGAGGTTCACAATCCCACAATGGAACGGCGTGACACCTTCGGGCCAGATGATGCCTTTATCATCGTGGCTTGCCTCGATGATTGCACCAACCAGCCGGCTCACACCGATCCCGTGAGACCCCATATGCACGGCGACTTGCTCGCCATCGCTGTTTTGCACCACCGCACCCATCGCATCTGAATACTTGGTCCCAAAATAGAAAATCTGCCCAACTTCGATACCACGCGCCTGTCGGCGTCGCTCTTCAGGGATTGCGACGAACACGACCTCGTCATGCGTTTCATCGGTCCGCGCATAGAGCGCAGTGAATTCTTCCATCACCGCATGGCACTGGGCGACGTCATCATAGTCGATGTCACGCTCACCCAGACGGATGTCGGTCACCGCACTGTCATAAAATACCTCGGATTCACCTGTATCGGCCAGGACAAGGAATTCATGCGTATCATCGCCACCGATCGGACCACTGTCGGCGCGCATCGGAATGGCCTGAAGCCCCATGCGTTCATAGGTGCGCAGGTAGCTGACCAGATGTCGATTATAGGCGTGCAGCGCATCTTCCTTGGTCAGATCAAAGTTATAGCCGTCTTTCATATAGAACTCGCGTCCGCGCATCACGCCAAAGCGGGGGCGGATTTCGTCGCGGAATTTCCACTGAACATGATAGAGCGTGAGCGGAAGATCCTTGTACGAAGACACATGGCTCCGAAAGATGTCGGTGATCATCTCTTCATTCGTGGGGCCATACAGCATATCGCGATCATGCCGGTCGCGAATGCGCAGCATCTCGGGGCCATAAGCATCATAACGCCCGGATTCCTGCCACAGATCCGCAGGTTGCAAAGTGGGCATCAGCATCGGGATATGGCCCGCACGGATTTGCTCTTCGTGTACGATCTTTTCGATGTTCTTGAGAACCTTGAAACCCATCGGCAACCAGGAATAGATGCCTGCCGCTTGCTGTTTGATCATACCTGCGCGCAGCATCAGCCTGTGGCTGACGATCTGCGCCTCGGAGGGGGTTTCCTTGAGGACGGGCAGGAAATAGCGGGTCAGGCGCATGGCACTCTCTTCTGGCGATCTGAATATGGTTCCAGCGGTCTAAGCCATCGCGCCGATGCAGGCAATTGGGCAAAACGGCATCGACCGGATCACACGCCAGATAACGAAGCCGTGACTTGCGTGGTCCATGTCGCCGCGCCCCCCGTAAACCTCATCACTTGTCAGAAAGGCAAGCAACACGACATTGGAGATTGAATCATGACATCCATCCGCACTCTGGCCGCAGCCGCCGTCACCGCCTTGACATTGGGCTCTGCTGCCAACGCAGCCAACATCGTTGAGATCGCTGCCGGCGACGAACGCTTCTCGACCCTCGTGGCCGCCGTGACTGCGGCTGGTCTGGTCGATGCATTGCAAGGCCCCGGTCCGTTCACCGTTTATGCACCCGTCAATGATGCGTTTGCCGCCCTGCCCGCTGGTACCGTCGAGACACTGCTTCAGCCAGAAAACAAAGGTCAGCTGACAGACGTGCTGCTGTATCACGTAGATGACCGCAAACTGACCGCCGAAATGATCCCGACGGGTTCGAACTTCTTCAAACCGCTCCTGACATCCGAGCGTCTGTGCATCACCAAAGGTGGCTCCGGTGTGACCATTGCAGATGGTACCGGTGAAGTGGCCAATGTGATCATTGCGAATATTCAGGCGGATAACGGCGTCATTCACGTCGTTGACAAAGTTCTGCTGCCAGGCACCCGTCCCGCCTGCCACTAAGACACCCCCGTTCGACGCAAAGAGCCGCCCGGCAAAGGGCGGCTCTTAGTATGTCAGCAGTTTCGATGTCAGGTCATTTTGGCGCGGGGTTGTACATCATCCGCTTGCCACCCGAGATCACCGAATTGCGCTCTTTATGCGCCTTCAGCAAAGGAAAAGGCAGAAGTTTGGTTGATGCATGCCAACCGCTGGAGGCCGAGCGTTTGGTGCGGTGTTCTGAAAGCAGGCGCCAGCCCAGACCTTCGGAGACAGTTCCGCGTGAACGTGCGGACTCAGGACCCATATCAGTTGCGAAAAAGCGTGGGTGATTTGTCATCACGCTCAGGAACAGTTTTGGATCCGCGCGATCTTCAGCATAGAAGTTGGGGGACTTGACCCCAGCGTGTATCGAGGTTGTGCTGTCCACAATTTCCATCGCGCGGCGGGCCGCGCCGAAGGGCGTAAACGGTGCACGAACGACAACAAGGACACCCTCTGACTGCATTTTGTTGGCGTAGATCTCCGCATCAGATGCGTTGACTCGCGTCGCAGCGATCGCCTCGGCGGACGAACCGGCGGCCAGCACGTCGATTGTGTTTCCTGGAAAACCTGCCCCCTTGAGGTCATCGACAACCCCATGAGCCGTTGCTTCATCTGCATAAAGCCGTGAGATTACTGTAGTCATGTTACCTCCTGTGGTCGCACGTAAGCCGGGGATGAGACAGATCTCTGCTCAGGATGCCCTTTGGCGGTTGCGCTATGGTCGAGTGAATACTCGTTTGAAAATGTAGTATCGGGGGCGCTTAAGTCTATCCTATGTGATGTTCGCAGCGTCAAAGCCAGCAGAAATGCCATCACCAGCACCACTGCTTCCAAGGTGAAAACACTCAGATATGGCATAGCCGCCGACATGGTCTCAGCCATTGGAAGATGCAGAACGATGTCCCGAATGATCCCGCCAAGCGCCACACCGATGCCTGCGGCGGTTGCCTGAACGGCCCCCCAGGCTCCGAGGGCCAGACCGACCTGCTCGCGCGGTGCGCGGCGCATGGTCGAGGTCAGAGTCCCATGGCCGAACAGACCGGCACCAAAACCAACAATCACAGTGCCCAAAAGGAACAGAACCAGAGCGCCGGATTGTGCCGCAAAGATTATGCCTAGAAAACCGGGCACACCGATCAATGCACCGCTGCGTGCCAGAGCCAGCGGGTCAGCGCCCCGGCTAAGCGTGTAAGAGGCAAGCGCAAATCCAACCAGTGTGCCACCAGCCAGCACCGCGGTAAGCCGGGTGGTTTCCGCGACGCTCATTTGCAGAACCTGACCGCCGTAGGGTTCAAGCAGAACATCTGCCATGCCGTAAGCAAACGTGCCAAGGCCAATCACCATAAGAAGACGCAGCGCGCCGTCATATTGCATGAAGCTGCGCCAGCTCTTCGAGAAAGATGGGGTTTCCTTGCGCTGAAGCATGGCCTGCGCACGCTCACGGTCGCGCGGCTCCTGCTTCCACATCGCGATCGAGTTGAGAACGATCGTCACGACCGCGCATCCCTGAATCACCTGAATCAGACGACCCGGCGTGTAGTTTTCAAGCAAAGCGCCAAAGATGAAGGCCGCCAGCACCATCCCCAAAAGCAGCATGACATACATCAGGCCGACAACATTGGGCTGGTCTTCCTCCTTCACCAGATCCGTCGCCAAAGCCAGACCGACGGTCTGCACCGTGTGCATGCCCGCCCCGACCAGAAGAAACGCCAATGCCGCGGATCCAAGACCCAGCCATCGCGGCGCATCTGCCGCCTCACCATATCCCGATAGCACCAGAAGAGCGAAAGGCATGATGGCAAAACCGCCAAACTGCCACATCGAGCCTTTCCATATGAACGGCACCCGTCGCCAGCCAAGCGCCGATGTCAGAGTATCAGACTTGAAACCAATCAGCGCGCGAAACGGCGCAAAAACCAAAGGCAGCGCAATCATTCCCGCCACCAGAGACGCCGGTACATTAAGTTCGACGATCATCACGCGGTTGAGCGTGCCCACCATGAGCACAAGCGCCATACCGACGGTGACCTGAAACAGAGACAGTCGCAAAAGGCGCGACAAGGGGACATCATCAGTTGCAACATCGGCAAACGGCAGAAACTGCGGTCCTATCCGCGCGATGCGGTTATAGGCAAATGCCTTGTAGTCGAACATGCGGGTCCCTCCCCCGAGCGAAAGCCATACGCGCAAAAGCGCGCAGCAATCGTATTGTGTATTGGTCTGACCCGGCGAACCCCCGCCGGGTCAGACCATCACGACGTCAAAGCGACGGACGCTTGGTCAACCGTCCGGCTGTATTGCGGAGTCAGCCGCAGCCAGTGTTTTTGGCAGTTCAAGAACCGCGCGTGCTGTAGTCCCATCTGGCAGGGTCACGAGAACAGCCTGACCATCCAGCGCTTGCGCATCAAAGGACGCATGCGATGTGTTGCCTTCTGTCGCGAGAGATGCGCTTGCCGAGCTACCGATTTCATTGCCTTGCAGGAAATCTGACACCCAACCAGTGTTGGTCAACACGGACACATGCACGGCAAACGAACCCACCGCAACGGCACCCAGGAAAAGCGGGATACCCACGGTTGGCTTTACGACGAGCCACATTTTCGAATTGTTCATGACAGCCCCCTTATCCCAACCAAGGTGTTGTTGCGGCCACGAGAACGTGAGCCAAAAGGGCGATCACGCCGAAAACTCGTGTGCCATCAATGAGATAGCTGTGGACTTCCTCAGCTTCTCTCAGAGTCAGGCCGGTTGGCCAGACTTTATCAGGATCGTTGTTGGACATATTGTCCCCTCCTATATTCAGGCTGTTAATGTTGCTTTTTGAGGCATTTAGATCGGTCTCGCTCCCGCCATCACACCCACCCTCTCCGACATGGACAGCCTGCCATGGGGATCGGATTCTCGTACTGTAAGTTTAGATTGACATTCGATTATGTCAATACAAACTGACAGCGCCTTGTTAAATGGGTGAGGCACGTTGATTTTGCAAAACAATCCAGTAAGAACAAACCTGCCTATGGGATGATACAAGCTTCGACTTGCATGCCGTTTCGGGCTAAGCCATGCGGTAAAAAAGAGGAGAGAGCATTATATGGCGCTTCCCGTTCGCGCTCAGCTGACTTACTGGGGCATCGCTGCCGCGATCTTTGCGCTGGCTCTGTGGTTCTTGGGAAATGTGTTGCTGCCCTTTGTGATTGGCGGGGCCATCGCCTATTTTCTGGATCCGGTCGCAGACCGGCTGGAACGATTGGGTCTGTCGCGCATGGCGGCTACGGGACTGATCACAGTTGCCAGCCTTATGATCTTTATCATCATGGCGCTTCTGGTCATTCCGACGCTGCTGTCACAGGCGGTTCAGCTCTTCAATCTGGCACCAGCTCTCTTTCGTGATCTACAGATGTTCGTTCGCGAGCAGATGCCCTCGGTTCTGATTGAAGGCTCTGCCCTGCACGAGACCTTGCTGACAATTGGCGAAACCATCCGCTCGAAGGGCGGCGAGCTGCTCGAGACAGTTCTGTCTTCAGCGCTCTCCGTGATAAACGTCGTGGTGCTGATGGTCGTCACCCCGGTTGTCGCCGTCTATCTGCTGCTGGATTGGGATCGAATGATCGCCAAAATCGACGATCTGCTGCCACGCGATCATGCGCCTGTCATCCGTCGACTGGCCGGTGAGATCGACGACACGCTTGCCTCTTTCATCCGCGGTATGGGCACCGTCTGTCTGATCCTGGGCACCTATTACGCGATTGCCCTTATGTTGGTTGGACTGCAGTTTGGATTGGTTGTCGGCTTTGTCGCGGGGCTGATCACCTTCATCCCCTATCTGGGCGCTTTGTTGGGCGGGGCCCTGGCAATTGGCCTTGGGCTTTTCCAGTTCTGGGGCGACTGGGTCTCGCTGGCGATGGTTGCGGGGATTTTTGCCATTGGCCAGGTGGTGGAAGGCAACTTCCTCACACCCAAGCTGGTGGGCGGTTCGGTCGGGCTTCACCCGGTCTGGCTGCTGTTGGCACTCAGCGTGTTTGGTGCGTTGTTCGGGTTCATCGGGATGCTGGTAGCCGTACCAGTCGCGGCATCACTGGGCGTGATTACCCGCTTCGGCGTCGAGCAATACAAGACCAGTCTTCTGTATCGCGGTTTGTCGGATCAGGATAAGGGCTGATGGCCGAACAACTGAGCTTTGAATTGCCCGGCAAAACAGCGCTGGGGCGAGAGGATTTTTTCGTCGCCCCGTCAAACGCGCTTGCCGTTGCGATCGTGGAAGACAGTGACCACTGGCCTGCCGGCAAGCTTGTTCTGAGTGGCCCGGCAGGGTCGGGCAAAACCCATCTTGCCCATGTCTGGGCTGCACAAAGCGGGGCGCGCATTGTCTGCGCCAATCAACTGGGGACGGCGGATGTGCCCGCGCTTGCCTCCTCGGACATGGTAATCGAGGACGTGCCCGCCATTGCTTCGGATAGAAAGGCTCAGGACGCCCTGTTTCATCTGCACAACCTGCTTCTTGCAGGGGGGCATCGTTTGTTGCTGACCGGACAGGGTGCGACGCGCCATTGGGGGTTGTCTTTGCCTGATCTGCAAAGCCGGATGGAGGGCACCCAACGAGCCACCCTTGAGCCACCAGATGATCTTTTGCTGAGTGTGGTGCTGGCAAAGCTGTTTGCTGATCGTCAGATCACGCCCAAGGCCGATGTCATTCCCTACCTCGTCAAACGAATGGAGCGATCCTTTTGCGCCGCCCAGGGGCTGGTGGATCAGCTGGATCGGGCAAGTCTCAGTGCCGGGCGCAGCCTGACACGCAGCTTTGCCATCCAAGTGCTTGGCGTGGATGACAAACTGGCGTAACCTGAGCGCCTGACCTCCGTCACAATCCTGTTACAGCGAGCCGCACATAAGCGCATCATGACCCTTGCCGACTTCTTGAAATCACCCTTCCCCGAAGCCAGTGACCTTCCGGATCTGGATATATCCGGCCCGGGCCGGTTTTATAACCGTGAGCTGAGCTGGCTGGGCTTTAACTGGCGGGTGTTGGAAGAAGCAGATAACCCGCGTGTCCCGTTGCTTGAGCGACTTCGCTTTCTGTCGATTTCGGCCAATAACCTTGATGAGTTCAACACCGTGCGCGTTGCCGGTCTGCGCGAACTGGCGCGTGCGGGCAACATCACACCCGCCGCTGACGGCCTGACCCCGGCCGAGCAACTGGTACTGATCAGTGAGGACGCGCGTAAACTCATGCGTGTCCAGCAACGTGTTCTGGTCAGCCTCAGGGCCGAGATGGAAGAACAGGGCATCAGCATTCTGCGCCCCGAAGATCTGACCGATGCCGATCATCAGCACCTTGAGGATGTGTTCCTGCATCAGGTTTTTGCGGTTCTTTCACCCCTGGCAATTGACCCCGCGCATCCGTTTCCCTTTCTTCCCAACAACGGGTTTTCTCTGGCGCTGCAATTGGAACGTATCCATGACAAGCGCCCGTTGCAGGCGCTGTTGCCAATTCCCGGACAGGTCAACCGTTTCATGCGCCTGCCCTGCGAACCCGGTTCACATCGCTTCCTGCCGCTGGAAGACCTTTTGCTGATCAAACTGGATCACCTGTTTCCCGGCTACAAGATGAAGAACCATTTTGCGTTCCGCGTCCTGCGCGACAGCGATCTGGAAGTTGAGGAAGAAGCCGAAGATCTGGTGCGCGAGTTTGAAACCGCGCTCAAGCGGCGGCGTCGCGGCGAAGTGGTCCGCATGACACATTCGGCCGATGCACCGCCCAAGCTGATGAGCCTGGTCATGGATCAGATTCACGTCACCGATGATGAGCTGATCGAAATAGACGGCATGCTGGGTCTCGCGGATCTGTCCGAACTGGTACTGGACAGCCGCCCGGACCTGCTCTGGCCGCCCTTTACGCCGCGCGTCCCGGAACGCGTTCAGGACCACGACGGAGACATGTTTGCGGCCATTCGCCAGAAAGACATGCTGTTGCAGCACCCTTATGAGACGTTTGACATGGTGGTGCGCTTTCTGCAGCAGGCCGCGCGCGATCCGAATGTAGTGGCGATCAAGCAGACGCTGTATCGAACCTCCAAGAACTCTCCGATCGTCGAAGCGCTCTGCGAAGCGGCCGAGGATGGCAAGTCGGTCACCGCTTTGGTTGAACTGAAGGCCCGGTTTGATGAGGCTGCCAATATCCGTCAGTCCCGCCGGCTGGAGCGCGCGGGTGCGCATGTGGTCTATGGGTTTCTTGACCTCAAGACGCATGCGAAAATCTCGACCGTGGTGCGGCGCGAGGGCGACAATCTGATCACCTACACGCATTATGGCACCGGCAATTACCACCCGATCACGGCAAGGATTTACACCGATCTGAGCTTTTTCACCTGTGATCCGGTGCTGGGACGCGATGCGACCAAGGTCTTCAACTATCTGTCAGGTTATGCGCAGCCCGACAGCCTTGAAAATCTTGCCATTTCTCCGGTCTCACTCAAACAGCGCCTGCTTGAGATGATCGACGCGGAAACCGTCTATGCACGGGAAGGCAAACCGGCTGAAATCTGGGCCAAGATGAACTCTCTGATCGACAGCGAGGTGATCGACGCCCTCTACGCAGCCTCACAAGCCGGTGTGAAAATCAGCCTTGTGATCCGCGGCATCTGCGGGCTACGCCCCGGCATCAAGGGTCTGTCCGAGAATATCCGGGTCAAGTCGATCATCGGGCGGTTTCTGGAACACTCGCGCATCGTCTGTTTCGGAAACGGAGCAGGCCTGCCGTCCAAGAAAGCACGCGTGTTCATCAGTTCGGCGGACTGGATGGGGCGCAACCTGAACCGGCGGGTGGAGACACTGGTGGAAACAACGAATGCCACGGTCAAGGCCCAGATCGTCAATCAGGTCATGGCCGCCAATCTGGCTGACGTTGCGCAAAGCTGGATCATGAATCCCGACGGCAGTTTCACTCGCGCACAGGTGCCAGAAGGCGAATTTGCCTTTAGTTGCCACAGATTTTTCATGGAAAACCCCTCACTTTCGGGGCGCGGCTCGGCGGGCGCATCGGATGTGCCCAAACTGACGCATACCGAGGAGTAAGATTGACCCCGCGGCCTCGTTTGCCCATGGTGTCCGCGCAGGCCGGAGACGGATCCTGGGGGAAGAATGAACGACATGTCAGAGACGTCGGTGCAGGACTGGGGGCCATTTGGCCGCCCTCTGTTTGACGATCCGTCTGCGCGAGCGCTGTCGCGCGTTGGCGTTATCGACATCGGATCGAACTCGGTTCGCATGGTGGTCTTTGACGGCGCAGCCCGCAGCCCGGCCTATTTCTATAACGAAAAAATCATGTGCGCTCTGGGGGCTGGTCTGTCGGAAACCGGCCATCTCAACCCCGAAGGACGCGCACGCGCACTGGCCGCGATCCGGCGCTTCCAGTTGCTGGCGCAGGGAATGGACCTTCCGCCGCTGACAGCGGTGGCGACAGCGGCTGTGCGCGATGCCGATGACGGTCAGGCGTTTCGCGACGAGGTCGAACGCGAGACCGGTCTGCGAATCTGGGTCATTGATGGCGAAGAAGAAGCGCGCCTTTCTGCCCAGGGCGTTTTGTTGGGCTGGCCAGGCGCTTATGGCCTTGTGTGTGACATTGGCGGCTCGTCCATGGAACTGGCCGAGATACGTGACGGCCGTGTCGGACGCCGTGTCTCCTCCAGCCTGGGACCACTGAAACTCCAAGCGATCAAAGGCGGCAAGGCGGGGCGCAAAACACATATCAAAGCGGTGCTGGAAGGCCTTGCAGAACGCATGGGACCGCAACGGGACCGCCTGTTCCTTGTGGGCGGGTCATGGCGCGCGATTGCGCGCATTGACATGGAGCGTCGCGGCTATCCGCTCCACGTGCTGCACGAGTATCGCATGACCGCGACATCCATCGCGGCGACGACAAAATACATCGAGAAAAGCGATCCGGAAGTCCTGCGTTTGGCCTGTGGCATTTCATCCGCACGGATGTCGCTGGTGCCGTATGCAACCGAGGTTCTCAAACGCCTGTTGCGGACTTTCCGCCCCAAGGACATCGCCGTGTCCAGCTATGGCATCCGGGAAGGCATGCTCTATGAACAAATGCCTCAGCGCCTGCGTGATCGTGATCCTCTGGTCGAAGCTTGCCGTTTTGCCGAAGCGAAAGATGCGCGCCTGCCCGGTTTCGGCAAGACCCTTTACGAGTTTGTTCTGCCACTGTTCAAATCGGCTCCACCGACCCGCCTGCGGCTGATCAAGGCCGCCTGCCTGCTGCATGATGTCAGTTGGCGCGCGCATCCCGATTACCGGGCCGAGACATGCTTTGACAACGCGACGCGCGCGAATCTGGGTGGCCTCAAACATTCTGAACGCGTTTTCCTCGGGCTGTCGTTGCTTCACCGCTATCGCAACCGCCGTGAAGGCACACGGTTTGAAGATCTGTATGATCTGCTGGAGGAAAAAGAGCTTCTTCAGGCCGAGATCCTGGGCAAGGCCATGCGCTTTGGGGCCATGTTCTGGATGCAACCAGATGTCCCCATGGGTCAGTTCAAATGGTTTCCGCAAAAACGCATTCTGGAACTGCGCATCCCAAAGGCCGCCAGCGCGCTATACGGAGAAGTGGCCGAAGCCCGGCTGATGTCGCTTGCCGCATCGCTGGAAGCCGAAGTGCGCGTGCGCATGGTTCCCACTTAAAGGTCGATCGGGTCTGTTGGTGCCTCCTGACCGATCTCGGGGTCAGCCTCAGGCGTTTGAGGTTTGCGACGGATGATGATATCCCCGTTGGGCAAAATCTCGGGCGGTTCATAGACGGACCAGTCCTCGACCTTGGACATCAGATCGCCAAGCGCTGGTCCCATCTCCTCGAAAAAGCCCCGCATGGCCGGTCCGACCTGATCGGCAAAGCCCTGCAGATCGTCAAGGCGCGGTTCCACCTCTTTCAGCAGTCCTTCCAGGAACATCTGCGCGCCTCGCTCCATCAGGCCGGGCGCATCTTCTGAATCCTGCGCCATGACTGGCGCAGCACACACAAGCATCAATGGCAGAACATATCGCTTCATGTTTCCAATATAGGTCGCCTGAACTGGGAATTTAAGGTCAGACATCAATATCAAGCGCGACGGGGAAATGATCCGAGGCCGTGAGCAAGGCCTCGCGCAACTCCGGTTCACTCCAACATTGAGGATCATCAAACGGATGCCAGATGCGCCACTCGGGATTTCTGGCACGCAAGTCAGGGGACACCATGCTGTAATCAAGAAGCGCCTGAAGAAAACGGTTTTCGTGGTCGATAAAGAAGCGGGCTGTGGTTGGGCTGGCACCCAGCCGACGCTGAAGCGCGAACCGGGCATGCGGATCATAGAGCGACAGATCCGACTCCGCTGGCCCCAGGATGATTTCAACGGATGAGCGGCCAAAGAGATGCTCATATTCATCCAGACCCGGGCCATCGTTCAGATCCCCCATCACGATCAGCGATGCGCCCTCTTGCAGATGTGCCTCGACGCGCGCGCGCAACCAGATCGCCTGCGCCAGTTGTTTGCGTCTGTTGGCGATAGCCTGGCGCATGACCTCATCATGAGACTGGGCACCGTGCGGTGCCTTGGATTTCAGATGCGCACCGATCAGGCGAAGCTCATGCCCCGATTTGGTCGTTACAGCCAACTCGAGCGGAGGCTTGGAAAAGCGCACCAAATCCTCAGTCGCGTCGATATCCAGATCTATGCGGAACGTGCCGTCGAACCGAGGCGCAGTCTGGCTGCCTTTTTTTCCGGTCTGATCGCCAACCGGGTCATGCCGGGCTGACAAACGCTGCGGATCAAACATCAACGCAATCTCTTGCTGGGTCTCGTTTTGAAATCCCATGACGGCACGCGACGCGCGCAAGGCGAATGCAGCCGCGAACCGCTCAAGCGCGACCACCGTATCCCTCTTGCGGCTTTGATCGGGTGCTTCGATCACCATGATCGCATCAGCGTCCAGCGCCACGAGCACCTTGGCAATCGCCTCGATCTGCTGAGCGCGGGTCACCCCGTGTCGGCCAGACTTCTGATCATCGATCAACAGCTCATTGTCGTCATCAAACAGGTATGAAAACCATTCGATGTTATAGGTCACCAGCCGCATCAGCCCGCAGCGCCGTTTATCTCATCCCAGGCCCGGTTGATGTCGGCCATGCGTTTTTGGGCCAGTTGCACGGCCTCCTCTGGAACGCCCCGCGCGATCATCCTGTCAGGGTGGTTGTCACGCACCAACTGTCGCCAGGCCGTGCGTATGTCTTCCATTGGGGTTTGCGGTGTTACGCCCAGAACCGTGAAGGGGTCCAACTCGGCATCGGGGACAAAGCGCGCACGGATCGCGCGGTATTCGTTTCCAGACAGGCCAAAGATTTCGGCCACGTCTTCCAGAAAGCGATCCTCGCCCGGGTGGTAGAACCCATCCGCCATAGCGATGTGAAACAGGCCTTCCAGAAGGTCGTTCAACGTGGCCGGATCATCGCGAAACATCGCCCCTATGCGCGACGCGTATTCGCGGTATCCCGCCACATCCTGACGTGCAAGATTAAAGACCTTCGCCGCGCCGGCCTCATCTTCTTGAGCGATTTCAAAGACATCACGAAATGCTGTCACTTCATCCCGGGTTACCTGGCCATCCGCCTTGGCCATCTTGGCTCCCAGTGCCACAACGGCGATGGCGAACGCCACACTGCGTTCAGGGGGCGTGCGAAGCTTGTCGAAAACCTGGCTCAGGCTTTCGCCCTGAGCCAAAGCCTGAAGGGCATCCGATATACGCGTCCAAATCGACATGGGGCGCAGGTTATCTGTCTGCGCCCCGGAAGTCATTGCCAGATCGCAGGATTTTCTGCATCAGGACAAGATCAAGCCATTGCCCGTTCTTGCGCCCGGTTTCCGGCAGACGGCCAACCGCCTCGAAACCAAGGCGCGCGTGAAATGCCACGCCGGCGGGGTTGGCACTGCTGATCCCGGCGACAAGCACATGCACATCGTTGGCCCGGGCAACCTCTTCCAACTGCTGCATCAAAGCACGTCCTATGCCGCGGCCGCGTGCCTGCGCCGCAAGCTGAATGGAATGCTCTTTGGTATGGACATAGCCAGGCCCTGCGCGAAACGGAGCATAGCTGGCAAACCCAACGACCGTGCCAGCCTCCTCGGCGACCAGGAATGTGCCGTTTGCAGACCGAATAGTCTGTTGTGTCACCTCAATGCTGCGCTCGAGCGTTGTGAAGGTGACAAGACTGCCACGGATAAGCGCGTTGGAAATCGCGCAGATGGCAGATGCATCGCAAGGCAATGCTTCCCGTATCTTCAGCGCAGCCATCGCCGGCCATGAGCTGTGTCGAACTCTGCCATCAGCGCAGGCTCTTTTCCGGTCTCGAAAACCAAACGTTCATCCATCAGATACGGCGATATCAGGCGACTTAGCTCATCGGCCAGCGAATGCACGACAACCAAGCGCCGGAGCCGGCAGGCGGACGGTGCCAACATACGGGCCGGATGCAGATCCGTACCCCATTCGATCAGCGCGGGATGCAGGTTGTCGAAAGGCAAACAACCGGACGCGGGGACAGCCATCTGCCAGCGCAGATCGCCCCTCTGCAAACGCACCGCAGACCCGACCCCATCTGCGAGCCGCGGCAACAGCGCCTCCAGGTCATCAGTGCGACAGATCCAGTTGGTCAGGCGGGGCGGGCCGCTGAACCGGTCAAGATCGAACCAACGCGGGCGATCTGGCCTGGGTGCTGCCGGGTTGATCGCAATCGCCTCAAGATAGAGGCCATCTTCAAGACCCAAAAGCGTGTTGTGAGTGAAAAAAACATCATGCTCTCCCCCTGCCTGCAAAGAGACACCCAAGGCCGCCTCGACCGCGTCGGTTGCTTCGGCAAGCGTCGCACCAGCGACCGCAATATGGTCCAGTTCCATCATGCTTTTGTCCTTATTCGGGGCAGATAGGCCCCTAGACGCCTCTGATTTTGCAAACCTATCCCCGGGCCTCGCCAATAATGCGCAGAATATCGCGGGCAGCTGCCGGGATATTGGTGCCCGGGCCAAAGATCGCCTTGACGCCATTGTCATAGAGGAACTGATAGTCCTGCTGTGGAATGACCCCGCCGCAGATCACGATGATCTCCTCGGCTCCGGCCTCTTTCAAAGCCTGCACAAGCTGTGGGGCCAGCGTCTTGTGACCCGCTGCTTGCGATGAAATCCCGACGACATGCACATCGTTGTCCACCGCATCCTGTGCAGCCTCTTGCGGGGTTTGGAACAAAGGCCCGACATCCACATCAAAGCCGATATCGGCAAAAGCGGTGGCGATCACCTTGGCACCACGATCATGCCCGTCCTGACCCATTTTCACCACAAGCATGCGGGGGCGTCGCCCCTCGACCTCGGCAAAGCGCTCAACGTCCTTCTGGATCTCTGCAAAGCCCTCGTCCCCCTCATAGGCCGCTCCATAGACACCCGCGAGCGTCTTGACCTCGGCACGGTGCCGCCCGAATACCTTTTCCATCGCCATACTGATCTCTCCCACCGAAGCCCGGGCCCGGGCCGCTTCTACCGCCGCGTCCAAAAGATTGCCGCCTTCACCGGCGCGCCGTGTCAGTTCATCCAGAGCAGCCATGCATTTGGCGTCATCCCGTTCCGCCCGGATCCGGGCAAGACGCGCGATCTGTCCTTCGCGCACCTGCTCATTGTCGATTTGCAGGATGTCGATCGGGTCTTCCTTGTCCTTGCGGTACTTGTTGACCCCCACGATCACCTCGTGACCGCGGTCGATCATGGCCTGACGGGTTGCCGCTGTTTCCTCGATCCTGAGCTTGGGCATGCCCGAGGCCACCGCCTTGGTCATGCCGCCCATCTCTTCGACCTCTTCGATCAGTTTCCAGGCCTCTTCGGCCAATTGATGGGTCAGCGTTTCCACATAGTAAGAACCGGCAAGCGGGTCGACCACATGGGTGATGCCTGTCTCTTCCTGCAGGATCACTTGTGTGTTGCGCGCGATCCGCGCGCTGAAATCCGTCGGCAGCGCAATCGCCTCATCCAGCGCGTTGGTGTGCAGCGACTGCGTGCCGCCCAGCACGGCCGCCATGGCCTCGTAAGCGGTGCGAATGACGTTGTTGTAGGGATCCTGCTCCTGCAAGCTAACACCACTGGTCTGACAATGGGTGCGCAGCATCGTTGACTTGGGATCCTTGGGGTCAAACTCGGACATGATGCGATGCCACAGCAGACGTGCCGCGCGAAGCTTTGCGGCTTCCATGAAGAAGTTCATGCCGATGGCAAAAAAGAACGACAAACGTCCGGCGAATTTATCCACATCCATGCCACGCGCGATCGCGGTGCGCACGTATTCGCGGCCATCAGCCAGCGTATAGGCCAACTCTTGCACCAGGTTCGCCCCGGCCTCTTGCATATGATAGCCGGAGATCGAGATCGAGTTGAACTTGGGCATGTAATCCGATGTATATTCGATGATATCCGCCACGATGCGCATCGAATGTTCCGGCGGATAGATATAGGTATTCCGCACCATGAACTCCTTGAGGATATCATTCTGAATGGTGCCGGCGAGGAGGGATTTGTCATGCCCCTGCTCCTCGCCCGTGACAATGAAATTTGCCAGGATCGGAATGACCGCGCCGTTCATCGTCATCGAGACAGACACTTTGTCCAGCGGGATGCCGTCAAACAGGATCTTCATGTCCTCGACACTGTCGATGGCCACACCAGCCTTGCCAACATCGCCCTGAACGCGGGGGTGGTCGCTGTCATACCCGCGATGGGTGGCCAGATCGAAAGCCACCGACACACCCTGCTGACCGGCAGCAAGGCCACGGCGATAAAAGGCGTTTGATTCCTCGGCCGTGGAAAATCCGGCGTATTGGCGAATGGTCCAGGGACGGCCAGCATACATCGTCGCCTTGACGCCGCGCGTATATGGTGCCGCGCCCGGGATCGAGCCCAGATGATCAAGAGCATCGGTGTCCGATTGCGTGTAAAGCGGCTTGACCTCGATACCTTCCAGCGTCGTCCAGTTCAGGTCCTCAACCGGTTTGCCGCGCAGCTCTTTCTCGGCCAGAGCGCGCCACTGTTCTGTGTCGCTTGTCATCATGTCTTCCTCTTGTCATGTCAGGTTGCGACAGGTGTTCCCCTGTCTTGTAGAGCGCCGGAAATTCAACCAGCTCGGCCAGGCCATCGGCCCCGCCGGCAAGCCAAAAAAGATCATCGGCATATGTTTCGCGCAAAATGGCGCGGTCAGCTTCGCAAAACGGCATCCACGCGCCATCGACCGTGGGCAAGTTGCTGTCAGCTCTATCACAGATCGCGCGCAGTTCAGGCAGCGTTGGCGATGGGTTTATGTGAACCAATGCCCCGTTTCGCGGCACCGGACCCTGCACAAGGCAAGCCAGCTGCGCATCCGGAGCACCTGCAAAGCTCTCAAAGGGCAGAACCCTGACGCGGGCGTGCGGGATCGCTCTGGCAATATCCGTCACGACATCGCGCCAGGATCGGGGAGCATTGACCAGACGGGTCAACAGCCCCGCCCGGGGAAGGCCGCGCCCCTTGCTCGCGTTGTAACCGAGGGTGGAACTCCAATAGGTTTCCAGGCTGCGAATGTTCAGCACGACATCGGTCACATATCCGTTGAATGCCTCGCCAAACCGCGACATGCGCTCACCGGCGCCGCTGTAAAGCTCTGCCAGACGGAGATTGGCGCGCATACTGCCCATCATGTTTTCATCACTGACAACCAGCGTCCTTGTTCCGCTGTTGGCGCTTTGTGCGCAGCGCAACTGCACCCGACCGATGGCACGGCCAGTCAGATTGCGGTTCAGCCGAATTTCAGGTCCGGGCTGAATTCCGCGAAACAGACCCGAGCGGGTTCTCAAAGGCCCCCAAAAGCCGATTCCACCCTGTTGCAGCAGGCCGGAATTGGCCCGCATGTAATGTTGAAAGCTGGTAGACGCGCAGCGATGCGCGCCGATATGCAGGATCACGTCCATCAGGTTTTGTGCCTTTTGCCAGATCGCCGCCCCGAACGGCTGTATCGTGGGGAATGGCACGATCATTGACAGGCACTCCTGACAGAGCGATTAACTTTCCAAAGAATGCGTGAGCAGCGCGCACAAGCTGTCGCATTCTGAAAATTCGGGCCTATATCAGGGTCAACAGGAGGCCCTATGAAATACACTCTAGCTGTTGTTTTGGCTGTATTAATACCGTTCTCGGCCTGGGCCGAAGAGGTCGACGCAACACCGACGCACGACATCATCCGTCCCGCCGGCCAGTCGGATTTGAGCGAATTTTTATGGACAAAACGCCCAATAGTCGTCTTTGCCGACACTGAGGCTGATCCAAGATACATTGAACAGATGGAACTTTTGCGATCGCGCATCGAGGATCTGGATGATCGTGACGTCGTCGTCATCACCGATACCGATCCGGAAGCCGAGTCGCCGCTGCGCATGAAACTGCGCCCTCGCGGCTTCATGCTGGTTCTGCTGGACAAGGATGGCACGATATACCTGCGCAAACCGTTTCCCTGGACCGTGCGTGAACTGGGACGCTCCATCGACAAGATGCCCCTGCGAAAGCGTGAAATCCGCGAACGCCGCGTACAGGGCTGATCACCGGGACAAAGTCGCAGCAGCGCAACCCTGCAGTCCTCGCAACGACAGGATGCAGCCTCAGACTGCATCACCGCAAGACCAGTCGTCCTGACGCCGAACCTGCCACGCGGGGAACGGGGCGCAACGACTTTTGCCCCGTCCTTCCACAGAACGGCAAGGTCAAGATTAGGGTGACCGGGCATGGCTCTGACTACTCGAACTCGATGATGACATCATCCACGGCAAGGCTGTCGCCGGGCCCAGCGTTGATCTTGGCCACGACACCTTTGCGTTCCGCCCGCAGGATGTTTTCCATCTTCATCGCTTCGACAGTGCACAGCGCCTGTCCGTCCTGAACCTCGTCACCGACTTCCACATCGATCTTCACGATCAGACCGGGCATCGGGCAGAGCAACAGCTTTGAGGTATCAGGGGGCAGTTTCTCGGGCATCTTTTCGGCCAGTTCAGCCTGACGGGGCGTGCGAACATGAACCTTGAGATCCGCCCCGCGTGTGCGGATATGGAAGCCGCCCGACACCTTGCCGACCTTCAGCACCAATGTGTGACCGTCCACATTCACATGCGCAAGCGTTGCACCGGGCACCCAGCCGCTTGTGACCCTGAGAGCGCTGCCATCCTCGAATGTGACCGTCGATCCATCATGATCAGCGGCGATCGTCACATCAAATCGCTGCCCCTGCGCCGTAACGACCCAATCCGTGCCGACCTTGCGCTCATGATTATCCATGCGTCCAGACACGCGGGTGCGCCGGATCTCGGCCACGCGGTGCATGGCGGCGCAGGATGCCGCAAGGCGACGCAGATCCGCGTCGTTCAGTGTCACGCCGTCGAAACCATCCGGATATTCTTCGGCGATGAACGCCGTGGTCATGTCGCCGGACACAAACTTGGGATGATCCATGACAGCGCTCAGGAAAGGCAGGTTGTGACCGATACCCTCCACTTCGAAACTATCAAGCGCCACACGCATCGCCTCGATCGCCTCACCTCGGGTCGGTGCCCAGGTGCAGAGTTTGGCAATCATCGGGTCATAATACATGCTGATCTCGCCACCTTCGAAAACACCGGTGTCGTTGCGTACGGCAACCGCGCCTGCGGCGGCATCCCCTTGCCATTTGTCATTGTCAAGCAAGGGGCCAGCCGCCACCTCTGCTGGCGGGCGATACCGGGTCAGACGTCCGATTGAGGGCAGGAAGTTGCGATAGGGATCTTCCGCATAGAGCCGGTTTTCGATGGCCCAACCCGTTAGCGTCACATCCGCTTGTGTGATCGAAAGCTTTTCACCTGCCGCCACGCGGATCATCTGCTCGACCAGATCAACACCTGTGATCAACTCGGTGACCGGATGCTCCACCTGAAGCCTGGTGTTCATCTCAAGGAAGAAGAAATCCTTGTTGCCATCCACGATGAACTCGACGGTCCCTGCGCTTGTATATCCGACGGCCTGAGCCAGAGCGACGGCCTGTTCACCCATCGCTTTGCGGGTTGCTTCATCCAGAAACGGGCTCGGAGCCTCTTCGACAACCTTCTGGTTACGCCGCTGGATCGAGCATTCCCGCTCGCCCAGATAGATACCGTTACCATGGGCATCGCAGAGCACCTGAATTTCGATGTGGCGGGGCTGGGTGACGAACTTTTCGATGAAGATGCGGTCATCACCGAATGAATTCGCCGCTTCGTTCTTGGAGCTTTGGAAACCTTCGCGCGCCTCTTCATCATTCCAGGCGATCCGCATGCCTTTGCCACCACCACCGGCCGAGGCTTTGATCATCACCGGATAGCCGATCTCACCCGAGATTTTCACCGCTTCATCCGCATCCTCGATCAGGCCCATGTAACCGGGCACTGTCGATACCCCGGCTTCCTGCGCGATCTTCTTGGACGTGATCTTGTCGCCCATCTTCTCGATTGCGCCCACGGGCGGCCCAACAAAGGCGACACCCGCAGCTTCCAGCGCCTGAGCGAACTTGGCGTTCTCGGACAAGAATCCATAGCCGGGATGCACGGCTTGCGCCCCGGAGGATCTGATCGCCTCCATAACCTTGTCGATCACGATATAGGACTGGTTGGCAGGCGGTGGGCCAATGTGGACCGCCTCATCGGCCATCGCCACATGCAGCGCCTGTTTGTCAGCATCGGAATAGATGGCGACGGTCGTGATACCCATCTTGCGGGCAGTCTTGATAACACGGCAGGCAATCTCGCCCCGATTTGCGATCAGGATCTTCTTGAACATGGAACGTCCTTTGTCTTTGGAAGTGAGCAACGCGAAAGACTGCGCGCAAAACAATGTCTGCGCACAGTGCGTGTTGTTTGAAGTGTAAAGGTCCCGGGGTCAGACCCGGTCAGACCCCGGTGTCGGGGATCAGCAGCGGCTTGGATATTGCTGGCAGTAGAGCACATTGCCCGCCACGCCAACGGCCGCACCCGCGACGAGGTTGCCGTTGAGTACCGCCGCGGTGCCCGCACCGACGGCACCACCGATGAGGGCCTGTTCGCCCGTCGTGTCGCCACATGCCGCCAACCCGCCAATGAGTGCCAAAGCCACCCAGATTCTTGAACGTTGCATTCCGCCCATCCTTTTTTTGGTTCAATGCCTGATGACAAAAGCGATGACACAGCCAGCGTGCCACGCAAGCGATTTTCATCACAAGAAACCAAATGAGCAATTCTACGCGCACCACAATGGGGGCGGAGCAAACACAAGAAAATGACGGGCAGGTCAGCAGCAAGCCCACTGTCCTGCCCGCCTAGGGAAGGGGTACGGAATAGGTACTTTGCAAACGTCACTGGGATGGCAGTTTCGCCTGCAGGTAGAAGCTTGCACATCGACTCGCCTCGCACCAACAGTTTATCTGAACCCATGGCGGTTTGAGCCATTTTGCGCCAGTTCGCGCCGGAAATATGCAGAAATTCGCCGATCATCACGTCACCGACTCGGGAAAAGAGGCGCGCGCAACGGATTCATCAATCCTGAGCAATGCATCATAGCTGGCGACGTCGAAGGGATGTTCCGCCGGAACAACCTCACGCTCGAACAGCCAGCACAACCGGCCAGCATCGAGATTCCCGCGCTCGAACGGTTCGGTCCCGAAATGATTCCAGAGGGCCGCCATGAACGCGGCGTCCGCGCGCCGGTCGGCAGGCCTGCGATCCGCATAACGCTCGCGCCGCACAAGCGGAGTTACACCCTTGGGGTTGGCGCGACGGATGACGAACTGAAAGTCTGTTCCAGGCAGACGCCCCGGAAAACCACGATGCTTCAGCATGACCACCCTCCAGACACAGGGCGGTGCAGCGATGTCATCGGGGTGAGTCTGCAGACCCACCCCGAGACAGTCTTACTTGTATTTGCCGGTATATACGGGCTCGACCGAAATCGGTTCGGGCTCGACCACGACAAATGTCTCTTCCTGCGTGCTACCGCAGGCTGCAAGACCGGCCAAAAGGCTGGCCAATGCAAGAAGCTTGATGCTCTTCGACATCCACGTCTCCTGTCTGTTTTCATGGATCCATCAAGGCCAGATGACCTTGTGGGAACCCACCTCAAGTTGCAGATCACACCTGTGATCCACCGAGGAAACATAGCCGAAAGACGGATCGAAAGATATCCACAGGCCATCAAGGAATGCGGCTGTGACTCCAAAGCCTCAAAACACCATACGCCTGAGCTTTGACCCGCAACATATTGTGTCTGCATCAAAATTCCTCCCAAATACAGGAGCCGTCCTGGAGGCTGTATAGCTCGAAAAACTGGGTGGCCTCGGGATCCGGTTGACCGAAAGGGACCAGCCGATCTGAAAGCGATACGACGATACGCGCGGGCGAAATCGAGTTATCCACAAGGTAGGGAACAGCCACGTCATCACAAAGTTTCTGCATGTCCGATGCCGCCACATCGGCGTCAACCGCAGCCAGCCCACGGGCGATGTCCGGTGCCATGAATCGGAACCGCACCCAAAGCTCGCCGGGGTTCTCGTCAAGCAGAACCTCTTCCAGCGTCACGCTTTGACCGGACCCCGTCTCGAACTGCGGTGCGGCAAACGAAAGGCCGGGCAGCAAAAGCAGAGCCACGATGCAGCCCCGACCCCGCAAGCGGGCTCCTCCTGTCGGGGCTGCTAGTCGCGTGCGCGTGGCACGCGTGACCGGGTGACCTTGCGTCATCATTGGGCAGATTCGTCCCGGGTGTCAAACTCTGCCGGAGAGGTGATCTCGATCAACTCCATATCGTCAGAGTGACGAACTTCGCGGTGCTTGATGCCCGGAGGCTGCAGCACGCTCGAGCCTGCCCGCATCACATGCTCGCCCTGCCCTTCGTATTCGAAGACAACCCAGCCCCTTGTGACATAGACCATCTGGAAATCCAGATCATGCGAATGCCATGCACCCGGGCTTTCCTCGCCCGGTACAGCGCGAATGACATGGGCTCCGAACTTGCCCTGCGTTGCGCCCTTGATCCCCAGATCCCGGTATTCAAAGAAGGCGCGCAGGCCTTGCCCGACGAACTTGCCGTCATCGGCATGGGCGATGGTGAACGCCTGGTTCTTGAAAAGTTGCGTCATGACCTACTCCGTTGGGCCGGGTTCGCCAAACCCCGTTGCATCGGGACCAGCACCGCCTCAGAGCGGAATGTTATCGTGTTTCTTCCAAGGCATCTTTTTCTGCTTGCCCCGCAACGAGGCAAAGGCCCGCGCCACGCGTTTGCGCGTGGATCGCGGCTGGATGACTTCGTCGATGAAACCGCGTTCGGCCGCAACAAACGGATTGGCAAAGCGCGCCTCGTATTCCGCCGCATGGGCGGCGATTTTCTCAGGATCGCCCAGATCGGCGCGGTGGATGATCTCGGTGGCACCTTTTGCACCCATCACGGCCACTTCCGACGTGGGCCAGGCATAGTTGATATCGGCGCGCAGATGCTTGGAGGCCATCACCACATAGGCACCACCGTAGGCCTTGCGGGTGATCACCGTCACTTTCGGCACCGTCGCCTCGCCATAGGCAAAAAGCAGTTTGGCACCGTGTTTGATCACGCCGTTATATTCCTGCGTCGTTCCGGGCAGGAAACCCGGCACGTCGACAAGTGTCAGCAACGGGATCTCGAAACAGTCGCAGAACCGCACGAAGCGGGCCGCCTTGCGGGCACTGTCGATATCAAGAACACCCGCCAGAACCATTGGCTGGTTGGCGACAACGCCGACGGTCTGCCCTTCCAGCCGGATGAACCCGGTGATGATGTTCTTTGCGAACTCTTCCTGGATCTCATAAAAATCCGCCTCATCCGCCAGCTTGAGGATAAGTTCCTTCATATCATAGGGCTGGTTCGGATTTTCTGGCACCAAAGTATCCAGCGACGTTTCGATCCGCGCGGGATCATCAAAGAAGGGGCGCACCGGCGGCTTGGATTGATTGTTGAGAGGCAGGAAATCGACCAGACGACGCACTTCGGCCAGAGCTTCGACATCGTTCTCGAAGGCCGCATCGGCCACAGAGGATTTCTTGGTGTGGGTCGATGCCCCGCCCAGCTCTTCAGCTGTCACGACTTCATTGGTGACAGTCTTCACCACATCAGGGCCGGTGACGAACATATAGGACGAATCCTTCACCATGAAGATGAAGTCGGTCATCGCAGGCGAATACACCGCGCCGCCAGCGCAGGGGCCCATGATGACGCTGATCTGGGGCACAACACCGGATGCTTCGATATTGCGCTGGAACACCTCACCGTAGCCGGCAAGCGAATCAACACCTTCCTGAATGCGCGCGCCGCCTGAATCGTTGATCCCGATTACAGGCGCACCGTTTTGCACCGCCATATCCATGATCTTGCAGATCTTCATCGCATGGGTTGCCGAAACCGACCCACCGAGAACCGTAAAATCTTGCGCGAAAACATAGACCTGGCGACCATTGACTGTTCCCCAGCCCGTAACCACGCCGTCACCGGCAGGCTTTTGCTTTTCCATCCCGAAATCGGTGCAGCGATGGGTGACGAACATGTCGAACTCTTCAAAGCTGTCTTCGTCGAGCAAGAGGTCGATCCGTTCCCGCGCGGTCAGCTTGCCGCGGCCGTGTTGCGCATCGATGCGCGGCTGCCCGCCACCCAGCCGGGCCGCTTCGCGGCGGTTTTCAAGCTCGGTCAGGATATCTTTCATGTGATCTGTCCCCAAAATGCGTTTGGCGGCTTATATCCAAGCGTCGGGACGGGCCAAAGTGGAAAAAGGCTAATTTGCAAACAAACGTCACAGGTAAAATTGCGAATTGCAAATCTTGCTAATTAACAGTTGAAACGCAACGTTTGAATGGACAGCCTCCAGAAGCCGCAATACATCGGCTACATGGCGAACGCGCCCGACATACGCTTCCTCGATCGAAGCTCACCTCCGCATGTCTCGACCCTGATCCTTTTGTCCGGGTTGTCTGCGCTGGCTATGAACATCTTCCTGCCAAGCTTGCCGGGAATGACGGAATACTACCAGACCGATTATCGCGTCATGCAGTTGTCCGTCGCGGTCTATCTGGGCGTCAATGCGGTCTTGCAGATTCTGATCGGACCGATTTCCGACAAGTTCGGACGCAGGCCGGTGATCCTTTGGGGACTGACGCTGTTTCTCATTGCCACCATCGGATGCATCTTTGCGCCCACCGCCGAGATTTTCCTGGCCTTTCGCATGGGGCAGGCCGCTGTCGCCGTTGCCCTTGTACTGAGCCGAGCGGCGGTGCGTGACATGTACCCACAAGACAAGGCCGCATCGATGATCGGGTATGTCACGATGGGCATGGCCATCGTGCCGATGATCGGACCTGCGATCGGGGGCGCGCTGGACGAAGTCTTTGGCTGGCGCGCCAATTTCTGGATGCTGTTCATTCTGGGCGCGATCTGTCTGGCCCTCGTCTGGAGCGATATGGGCGAGACCGCCCGCACAAGCGGCAAAACCCTGGGTCGACAGTTTCGCGAATACCCTGAACTTCTCACATCGCCGCGATTCTGGGGCTATGCAATGGCGGCGGCGTTCACGTCCGGTGCGTTCTTTGCCTATCTGGGCGGCGCGCCCTTTGTGGGCACCGAAGTCTTCAACCTGACACCTGCGCAGCTGGGCATCTACTTTGGCGCACCTGCCGTGGGCTACCTTCTGGGCAATTTCATATCAGGGCGCTTTTCGGTGCGCGTTGGCGTCAACCGGATGGTCCTGTGGGGCTGCATCCTGAACGCTTTCGGACTGGCGGTTTCGCTGTCGATTTTCCTGACCGGCAACGGCACGGTCCATAGCTTCTTCGGCCTCATGACGTTCGTGGGCCTGGGCAATGGCATGACCATTCCGAACGCCACGGCCGGCATGCTGTCGGTGCGCCCACATCTGGCCGGAACGGCTTCGGGGCTTGGCGGCGCATTGATGATCGGCGGCGGCGCAGCGCTCAGCGCATCTGCAGGAGCCCTGCTGGGCCCCGGAACCGGTGCCACGCCACTGTTGTGGTTGATGTTCACCACCTCCGCCCTGGGGGTCGTCGCGATCCGGGTCGTGATCTGGCGCGAACGCCAACTGGCCTCCTAAGGGGCTTGCCCACACAGCTTTGCAAGGTTAGCAAGACCACAGAAGAGGCTTTGCAAAGGCGTCCCGATGGCGACCCAGAAACTCTATGCCGGTGCCAAACTGCGTGAGATCCGCACCCGCATGGGGCTGACACAAAAAGCATTTGCCGAAAAGCTGGGCGTGTCCCTGCCCTATCTCAACCAGATGGAAAACAACAACCGACCGGTCTCGACCACAGTCGTGTTGTCACTGGCGCAGGAATTCGGCGTTGACGTAACTGAACTCTCGACCGGCGGCAGCGAACGGCTGGTCAGCGACATGCGCGAAGCCTTGTCGGACCCGGTTTTTGCCGATGACATGCCCCCGCTCGCCGATCTGCGCCTCACCGCGTCAAACGCCCCCGCCCTGGCGCGCGCGCTGATCGAATTGCACCGCGCCTATCGCCAGACACATGAAAGGCTGGCCTCGCTGGACGAGGCACTGGGACGCGAAGACGCCCGAAGCCAGAACTCACCCTGGGATGAGGTGCGCGATTTCTTTCACTATTGCGACAATTACATCGACGCAGTCGACCGGGCGGCAGAAGGCTTTGCATCGCGCGCGCGCGGCAACATGCACGAGGCGGCCACGCGGCGGATCAATGATCTCGGGATCGAGATCGTCAAACGCGATGACGGGCCGGTCCGGCTTTACGATGCCGATACGCGCCGCCTCTATCTCTCCGCACGCGCCGCACCGGAAACCGAACTGTTCCAGATGCTGCTGCAGATCGCGCTGCTGACACAGGACAAACTGCTGGAAGCAACGCTGGATTTCGCCCGCTTCCAAAGCGATGAAGCCCGCGCTATCGCAAAGATCGGACTGGCCAATTACTTTGCCGGCGCGGCTCTGATGCCCTATCGGGCTTTCCTTCAAGCCGCACAGGACGTGCGCCACGATCTCGAAATTCTCGGAGGCCGGTTCGGAGCATCCATCGAACAGGTCGCACATCGCCTCTCCACGCTGCAGCGCCCCGGGGCCAAAGGCATCCCCTTCTTCTTCGTACGTGTCGACCAGGCCGGCACGATCACCAAGCGCCACTCGGCCACGCGCCTGCAATTTGCCCGGTTTGGGGGGGCCTGCCCGCTCTGGAACGTGCACCGTGCATTTGAAACCCCCGGACGTTTCCTGCGCCAGCTGGCCGAAACTCCTGACGGTGTGCGCTATATCAGCCTCGCGCGCGATGTCTCGAAATCCGGCGGATCCTATGGCGCGCCAGTTCGCAGATATGCCATCGCACTGGGATGCGAACTGCGCCATGCAGGTTCACTGGTCTATGCTGACACACTCGACGTTTCCAACGAAGACGCCTTTGAACCGATCGGCATTTCGTGCCGAATCTGTGAGCGCAAATCCTGCCATCAACGCTCGGTGCCGCCGTTGGAACGGCGTCTTTCGGTCGATGTGAATGTGCGCGATGTGCTGCCCTATCGCGTAAGGTAGGATCCCGTCCCGCCAAGGCCGCGCAAACCCTGCTTCTTTCTGGTCAGAAATACCCATCGGGCCGCACATCAAACTGTGCCCGGACCGACGGGGAGCGCATTCAACCTTTGGACAAGATGCTCCAGATCTGATCCTTCAGGAGCGCACGCTTCTTGCGCATTTCCACCTCAGCGAGATCCTCCATCGGCTCGACATTGGTTTCGGCGCGATGCACCGCGCGATTTATGTCGCGATATTCATCTGCCAGACGGGCAAAATGACTATCTGTCTGCTTGAGCGCTCTCATCTTTTCGACTTTGTCAGGAAACTCTTCGGCCAGTTCGTGAGGTGTGTGCGACATGTCTCTCTCCAATTCCTTTGAGGTCGTTGAACAGAGTTACGCATGCCAGCGATGCAGCTGCCTTGACGCGGATCAAACCGGACGGAAAAGCTGCGTTCACGCATCAAAAAGACAGGTGCTTAGCGCTGCGCAGTTTCCCATGCGGGGTTGAGCCAGGGTTCCGCATTGGCGCGCGCCAGAGGATCGCGGCCAAGAATGTGATCGCTCATCTTTTCTCCCACCAGGATCGAAGGGCCATTCAGGTTGCCATTCGTGATGCGCGGAAAAATACTGCTGTCGACCACGCGCAAGCCATCCACCCCAATGACACGGCCTTCGGGATCGACCACGGCATCGGGATCATTGGCGCGCCCCATGCGACAGGTGCCACAGGGGTGATAGGCGCTTTCGGCATGTTCTCTGATTGCGCTGTCCAGTTCAACATCGCTTTGCAGATGTGCCCCCGGCTGAAGCTCGGCCTTGACATAGGGCTTCAAGGCATCCTGCTGAAATATCTCGCGGGTCAGGCGCAGCGCGGTGCGAAACTCATCCCAGTCGTCCGGATGGCTCATGTAATTGAAGCGGATCAACGGATCGGCCGCGGGGTCGGCAGAACGCAAACTGATCCGCCCGCGGCTTTTGGAACGCATGGGACCGACATGTGCCTG
This sequence comes from Aestuariivita sp., assembly GCF_049276915.1. Lineage (NCBI taxonomy): Bacteria > Pseudomonadati > Pseudomonadota > Alphaproteobacteria > Rhodobacterales > Paracoccaceae > Aestuariivita > Aestuariivita sp. The sequence goes on from NZ_JBASXK010000098.1 coordinate 27,764, forward strand.
AAACCCATGACCCTCAGCCGCCACTTTGCCGTCATAGCGAACCGCAAGAGGCAGGAAATGGAACTGGATATCGGGATATTCGACCCCGGCGCGCGAGCGAATGAAACCGCAGCTTTCGAACTGGTTGGACGCGCCAAATCCCTTCTTGGTCAAAAGCCATTGCGCGCCGATCAGCGCTTTGGACACCCAGTTCCAATGCTTGTAAAGCGTGATGGGCTGAAGGCTGGAATACTGGACATACATCTCCAGATGGTCCTGCAGATTTCCGCCCACGCCCGGACGATCCGCAATCAAACGGATCCCGTGCTCGGCCAGATGTGCGGCCGGGCCTATGCCTGACAACATCAGGATTTTTGGCGAATTGATCGCAGAAGCCGCGATGATTACGTCGCGGCGTGCATGGATGATCTGACCTCCGGCCAGAGCGACGCCCTTGGCCCGGCCCTCCTCGATGACGACACGCTCGACAAGACCACGCACCAGATCGCAATGCGCACTCTTGAGAGCCGGGCGCAGATAGGCGTTGGCCGCCGACCAACGTCGCCCTTGCCACACGGTTTGCTCAAAGGGGCCAAAGCCCTCCTGCTGCTCGCCATTGTAGTCGCCTGTGACCGGATATCCCGCCTGACGGCCGGCTTCGACAAAGGCATGATAAAGCGGGTTCGCCCGAGGCCCGCGCGTGATATGCAAAGGCCCGTCAGAACCGCGCCATTGCGGATCCCCGCCATGACCACCGTCATGCCAGTTCTCCATACGCTTGAAGTACGGCAGCACATCCGCATAGGCCCAGCCATCCGCGCCGCTGTCGGCCCAATGGTCGAAATCGCGGGCGTGCCCGCGGACATAGACCATCCCATTGATCGAAGAGGACCCACCGATGACCTTCCCTCTGGGGCAAGCCAGACGCCGGTTGTCGAGATGTGGCTCTGGCTCGGACAGATAGCCCCAGTCATAGCGCGGCATGTTCATCGGATAACTCAGGGCGGCAGGCATCTGGATGAACGGCCCCCAGTCGGTCCCGCCATGCTCGACCACAAGCACCGACGCACCCGCCTGGCTCAACCGGTATGCCATGGCGCAGCCGGCGCTGCCCGCTCCGACGATCACGAAATCGGCTTGCATGGAGGCACCGCTCATGACGACCTCCAGCGCATCGGGCTGATGGCTAGTTGGCGCAAAAAAGGCGTTGGAGAGAGGGAATTGTTCATGTGTTCATCGGGTATTTCTGACCAAAAAGAAGCAGCGGCTATTCACCTTGGGGAAACCGCTGGCTGGTTTCCAGATCGTTGAGATCCATGTGGTTGCGCATGTATCGCTCGGAGGCTTTCTGGAGCGGCTGGTAATCCCAGGGGAAATAGCCACCCTGGCGCAGCGCTTCATAGACCACCCAGCGCCGCGCCTGACTGGCGCGCACCTGGGCGTCGAACTGCTCGAGATCCCAGCGCGCGTCCACCTTGGCCTTGAGCGCCGAGAGCGTGCCTGCATGGGCGGGGTCATCAGCCAGGTTGATCAGTTCATCCGGGTCGGCCTCAAGATCAAACAGCTGATCCGGGTCAAGCGTGCAGGCGTTGAATTTCCATTTGCCATATCTGAGCGAGACCATGGGCGCATATGAGGCTTCGGCGGCGTATTCCATGGCCACAGGCGCTGTGCGCAGAGCTCCTTTCGCATAAGGAACCAGGCTTTCGCCGGTGATCCAGGGCATGACCTCTTGCATGGACACCTGCGCAAGATCGCAAAGCGTCGGGCAGATATCGATGGTGGAAACCGGTTCCTGCACGGTGCGGGGTTCAAGACCCGGAGCGCTGATCATCAAGGGCACACGGGACGAACCGTCAAGAAAGGACATCTTGAACCACAGGCCGCGTTCGCCCAGCATGTCGCCATGATCAGAGACAAAGAGGATGATGGCCTCTTGCCGGGTGCGTTCCAGCACATCGAGGATCTCGCCCAGTTTGTCATCGAGATAGGAAATATTTGCGAAGTAGGCGCGCCGGGAGCGACGGATGTCGTCGTCGCCGATCTTGTAGCTGCGCCAGTCGTTGGCATCGAAGATGCGTTGTGAATGGGCGTCATGATCGGCGTACTCCATCGCCGGCACGCGCGGCAGCAGATGTTCGCAGTCTTCATACAAATCCCAGTATTTCCTGCGCGCCACGTAGGGGTCATGCGGATGGGTGAAGCTGACCGTCAGACACCAGGGGCGATAGTCTTTTCCGCGCGCCAGGTCATAGAGCTTGGCCTTGGCATGATGCGCGACCTCGTCATCATACTCCATCTGGTTGGTGATCTCGGCGACGCCGGCACCGGTCACTGAACCCATGTTGTGATACCACCATTCGATACGCTCGCCGGGCTTTCGGTAATCGGGAGTCCAGCCGAAATCGGCCGGATAGATATCGGTGGTCAACCGTTCCTCGAAGCCGTGCATCTGATCAGGGCCAACGAAATGCATCTTGCCTGACAGGCAGGTATGATAGCCCGCACGGCGCAAGTGATGGGCATAGGTCGGCAAGTCGCTGCGAAACTCGGCAGCATTGTCGTAGACACCCGTGGCCGAGGGCAATTGCCCGGTCATGAAACTGGCCCGTCCCGGCGCACAGAGCGGTGAGGCCGTATAAGCATTGGCAAAGCGCACGGAGCGTGCGGCCAGCCGTTTGAGATTGGGCGCGTGCAGCCAGTCAGCAGGACCATCGGGAAACAGTGTCCCGTTCAGCTGGTCCACCATCAGGACAAGGATGTTCGGTCTTGTCATTATCCCTCACGGATCAAGCGTTGGACGGTCGCCAGCACCAGCGCGATGGCGTCTTCATTGGACATTGCCTCGGGGCGCAGGACCTGACGCAGATAAACACCGTCAATCAGCGCACCTATGGTTTCAGAGGCCGGTTCAGGGTCAGACACGAGTGGGCGAAACGCCACCATCAGATTTGAGCGCAACCTGCGGTGATAGAGGTGGAGCAAGCGCCGTGTTTCCTCGGAGCTTTGCGCCTGAAGATAGAAATGCAGCCAGGAGGCCGCCGTGGCAGGGCGAAAATTCTGCGATGCGAAAGAGGCCCGCACGATGGCTTCAAGGCGCAATTCCGGCGTCTGCGCCATGGTAAGCGCACCACGCACTTCGGCACCGAACAACGTCAGGATATGACGCATCGTCGCCACCAGCATCTGTTCCTTGGAGCCGAAATAGTGATGGGCCAGCGCACTGGACATGCCAGCCCTGCGGGCGATCTGGCTGACAGTCACATCAAGAGACCCCGCCTCACCGATCTCGGCGATAGCGGCTTTGACGAGAGCGCTGCGCCTGATAGGCTCCATTCCGAGCTTGGGCATAGTGATGGTTCCGGGTTGTAGGGTGAAAAAGAGGCTAAGGTTTCTTTATTGACTCGTCAATCAACTACCCTGACCGTGCTCGACCAATGAAAAACCAAATGTCAGGGAGACAAACATGCAGTTCAAACATTCCCTTTCTGCGCTTGCGCTGATTGCAGCAGCAGGGCCGGCCTTGGCCGATTGCGGAACCGTCACATTCTCGGATGTGGGCTGGACCGATATCACCGCGACAACCGCTGCCACGACCGTCGTGCTGAATGCTCTGGGCTATGAGACCGATATCAAGGTGATCTCGGTTCCCGTTACCTATACGTCGATGGCGGCCGGTGACATCGATGTGTTCCTTGGCAACTGGATGCCGACAATGGAGGCCGATATCGCGCCCTATCGCGAAGCCGGAACCGTCGACACAGTGCGCGCAAACCTGGAAGGGGCAAAGTACACGCTGGCCGTGAACAAGGCTGCCGCAGATCTGGGCATCAGCGATTTTGCGGATATCGCGGCGCAAATGGATGCGTTGGAAGGCAAGATCTATGGAATCGAGCCGGGCAATGACGGCAACCGCCTGATCATGGACATGATCGCAGCGGACGCCTTTGGCCTGACCGGGTTCGAAGTCGTGGAGAGTTCGGAGCAAGGCATGCTGGCGCAAGTCGCACGGGCTGATCGGCGCGGTGAGCCGATCGTGTTCCTGGGCTGGGAACCCCATCCGATGAATGCCAATTTCGACATGAGCTATCTCACCGGGGGCGATGATTACTTTGGCCCCAATCTGGGAGGTGCAACAGTCTATACCAACACCCGCGCGGGCTATGTCAGCGAATGCCCGAATGTCGGCAAGCTTCTGACCAACCTCGAATTTTCCCTTGCCATGGAGAATGAGATCATGGCCGCGATCCTGGATGATGGTCAGGACCCGGCAGAGGCCGCGACCGCTTGGCTTGCAGCGAACTCCGGTGTTCTGAGCGGATGGCTGGATGGCGTGACCACCATGGATGGTGGCGATGCCCTGGCCGCGGTGACAGCCGCGCTGAAGTAAGCACAACAGACGGCCCGGGACCCCCCGGGCCGCACCACCTGCACCGAAATCGTTCAGGTTGAAGAGCGACATCGAAGCACTCTCCCAGACATGAAGAGGCCTCAATGGACTGGCTGACAGACACGAAGATCCCCATCGGCAAATGGGCTGCCGGTTTCTTTGACTGGCTTCAGGACAACGGTGCGTGGTTCTTTGACGGCCTGTCCCTGGCGATGGAGGGATTGATCGACGCCATCCTCTGGGTATTGCAGACGCCCCATCCCTTCGTGATCATCGCCGCGTTCGCAGCACTGACCTGGGGTTTGCAGCGTAACTGGAAAGTCGCGGTCTTCGTGGTTCTGGGCTTTCTCTTCATTCTCAATCAGGGCTACTGGGAAGAAACGACGGAAAGCCTGACGCTGGTTTTGTCGGCCTGCGTGGTCTGCATGGGGATCGGAGTGCCGATTGGCATTGCGGCCGCGCATCGTCCCCGGCTGTATCGCATGATGCGACCGGTCCTGGACCTCATGCAAACTCTGCCCACCTTCGTCTACCTGATCCCCGCGATCGTCTTTTTCGGCATCGGCATGGTGCCGGGCCTGATCGCCACGGTGATCTTTGTGCTGCCCGCCCCGATCAGGCTGACCCATCTTGGCGTAACATCGACGCCGCAGCCCCTGCTGGAGGCTGCACAGGCCTTTGGCGCGACCCCAAGCCAGACGCTCTGGAAGGTCGAACTGCCCTATGCCCTGCCCCAGATCATGACCGGGCTCAATCAGACGATCATGCTGTCGCTGTCCATGGTCGTGATCGCGGCTCTGGTCGGGGCGGACGGTCTGGGCGTGCCGGTGGTGCGCGCGCTCAATCAGGTGAACACGGCCCTTGGCTTTGAAAGCGGTTTCATCATCGTTGTGGTCGCCATCATGCTGGACCGCATGTTGCGGATGGAGCGTCGCTGATGGGGATCGCTGTCGAATTTGATCAGGTCAACATCGTCTTTGGCGACAAGCCGGACATGGCCCTGCCCTTGATGGATGCAGGCAAGGAGCGTGGTGAGATTCAGGCCAGTACGGGACAGGTCCTGGGTGTGCACAACTGCTCGCTCACCGTTCACGAGGGTGAAATCCTGGTACTGATGGGCCTGTCGGGCTCCGGCAAATCGACACTTCTTCGCGCCGTCAACGGGTTGAACCCCGTGGTGCGAGGATCCGTCCGGGTCAATGATGGCACAAGCATGATCGACGTCGGAACGGCTGATGCCGCCACCCTGCGCGCGCTGCGTCTGAGCCGCGTCGCCATGGTCTTTCAGCAATTCGGCCTTCTGCCCTGGCGCAGTGTACGCGAGAATGTGGGACTTGGTCTTGAACTTGCAGGCATGCCCAAGGCCGAGCGCCACAAGGCTGTGGAACGCCAACTTGAGTTGGTGGGTCTGTCGGATTGGGCCGATCGAAAGGTTGGCGAGCTTTCAGGCGGCATGCAGCAACGCGTGGGCCTGGCACGTGCCTTTGCGACCGAAGCGCCGATACTGCTGATGGACGAGCCGTTCTCGGCCCTGGATCCGCTGATCCGCACGCGGTTGCAGGATGAGTTGCTGGAACTGCAGCAAAAGCTCCAACGCACGATAATTTTCGTCAGCCACGATCTGGACGAAGCCTTCAAGATCGGCAACCGCATCGCCATCATGGAGGGCGGACGCATCGTTCAGTGCGGCACCCCGCAACAGATCTTCACCGCACCGGCCACCGAATATGTGGCCGATTTCGTGGCGCATATGAACCCGCTTGGCGTCCTGTGCGCGCGCGATGTGATGGAGCCTTTGACAACCGTTTCCCAAGGCTCGGTCAGCCCAGGCGCAACCATTCAGGAAGTGATGCAAGCGGCCATGTCCATCGAAGGCCCCGTCACCGTGATGGATAATGGCAAACCACTTGGGCAGATCAGCTATGATGCAATCCTCAAGCGTCTTCTGGATCCGCGCGGGGCAAACGGTTAGAGGCCTGACGCTAAAGCTTGGTTTCGGGCGTGGTCGGTGTGATGTGACGCCGTCGCACCATCGCCTCGCGCCAGGCGATAAAGGTTACCGATGCCAGGATCAGGCTGCCCCCCAACACCACCCAGACATCCACTGCCTCGCCAAACACAATGGCTCCCAAAGCGGTGGCCCAGACAAGCTGCAGGAAGGTGACCGGTTGGGTGACGGTCACCGGTGCCGCGCGCAAGGCCAGTGTCATGGTGTAATGGCCGGCCGTTGCAAAGAAGGCGACCGTCAGCAGCAGCGCAAGCTCCACCAGTGTCGGCGTGACCCAGACCGCAATCGCAAACGGAGCCAGCACAATGGTCACGATGATCGACAGCATCGCCACCACAAGGCTTGGCGGCAGTTCATCGGCCAGAACCTTGGCCAAAAGGTATGAGACACCGAACACCAGACCGGCAAAAAGCATCGCCACATGGCCCGGATCGACTTCGCGGAACCCCGGTCGCAGGATGATCAGCGCTCCGATCAAAGCCATCACCACCGCTGCGATCCGTCGCGCAGCAAGCCGTTCCCCGAGGAACAGCGCCGCACCGATCGTGACATAAACCGGGGCCAGGTAATTCATCGCCGTCACCTCGGCGATCGGGATCTGTGTCATGGCAAAGAACCACAGCATCACGCCAATTCCATGGGCCAGACCGCGTATGCCGAACAGTCGCCATTGGCGTGCCGTTGGCCGGGCGCGCAACAAGGGGCGCAAGAGCGGGATCAGGAAAACAAGACCGATCATATAGCGCAGGAATGCCGACTCCGGCGCCGGAATCCGGGCTCCCATGTATTTGACCAACGCCGTGACCGCAACAAAGCACATGCCTGTCACCAGCATCCAGAAGATGCCTAGGACTGGATTGGGCGCGCGCGGATTGACCATAGCTTTATCAACACTCAAAGCCGCGCTGGCGCAACCCTTCACATGACAAGCAGTTTCAACGCAATCGCACACATGGTGCATCCGATGATCACATCCAGAATACGCCAGGCCACGGATCGCGCAAACACCGGTGCCAGCAAGCGCGCACCATACCCAAGGGCAAAGAAGAATATCACGCTGGCCGCGATGGCCCCCGAGGCAAACGCAACCTTGTCTGCGTATTGCGACGAAACCGACCCGATGAGGATAAGCGTGTCCAGATAGACATGCGGATTGAGCCAGGTCAGCCCCATCACGGTCAACAGCGTGGTTTTCAACCCCGCCTCTTGTCCGGAGGCGACTTCCAGAGCCTCTCCACCGCGCCAGGCGCTCTGAAAGCTGCGCAGACCATACCAGAGCAGGAACGCGGCCCCGCCATATCGCATCATGGGTTCAAACCACGGGGCCTTGCTGGCGAGGGTGCCGAAGCCGGCAACACCGGCCACGATCAGGATAGTATCAAAGAGCCCGCAAAGCAGACATACCCAAAACACGTGCTGCCTGCGCAACCCCTGGCGCAGCACAAAGGCATTCTGTGCACCAATGGCCAAAATCAAGCTCAGGCTGAGGGCAAAGCCCGGCAGAAAAGACGTCATCCGGGCGCTCCACTCTCGGCATCTGCGACAGTGACTAGGCAACCGCGCAGAATTAGTCGAACCAAAACTGGGTATGCTGAATAAGAAATCCGAATGCACATCGATCCTGCACAGCTTGCAGTTCTTTGGGCTGTTTTGCGCTGTGATGCCTTCGATCTGGCCCCAGCAAAGCGCCATGTGAGGCCTTCTGCAATCGCTCAGCGCATCAAGGCGCTGGAAGAGCATCTCTTGCGTTGAGATGCCCGGCAGGCCATCAAAGCTCAGCCATGCTGCAAGGAGTGTGAAATGTTTGCCAAGGAAACGCTGGAGTACACCGCCCTTCCGCTGCCCGACCGGGCCGAGTTGACAGACGCGCAGATGCAAACGCAGGCTCTGGCCTTTCATGACAGGATGCGCACCCGGCATACGGTGCGTGACTATACCGACCGGCAGGTTCCGCGCGACGTGATCGAAACCTGCATACGCACCGCCGGAACAGCCCCTTCGGGGGCCAATCACCAGCCCTGGCATTTCGTGGCCATCAGCGACGCCGACATGAAAGCCCGGATTCGCGCGGAAGCCGAAGAAGAAGAACGCCGGTTTTACGAAGGTGGTGGAGGTGATGAATGGATCAAGGCTCTGGAGCCGATCGGAACCACCGCCGACAAGCCACATCTGACCATCGCGCCATGGCTGATTGTCGTCTTTGCCCAGCGCTGGGGTGAATTCGCGGACGGCACACGGTACAAGAACTATTATGTGCCAGAAAGCGTCAACATCGCGACGGGCTTTCTGTTGGCCGCGCTGCATCATGCGGGTCTGTGCACGCTCACCCATACGCCGAACCCGATGAAGTTCCTTGCCCCAGCTCTGGGACGTCCAGCATCAGAGAAACCAACCATGATCATTGCCGTGGGCCATCCCGCACCCGAAGCGACCGTTCCGGCCGTGGCAAAGCTGAAAAAACCGCTGGAGCAGATTTCCACGTTTGTTGAATGACATAACGTCAGACGCCCCTTGCGTTGACCCCCTGCTGCGCCGCCCTATACCCTTGCTAGCAGTGTGCAAAGAATTCAAAGGCGACAGCAAAAGCAATGGCGGCCTCAAAACCAGTTCTGATCCTTGGCAGTTCTCCCAATGTAATGGCATGCAAGGATTGGCCGAAATCCCGCTTTTCAGCGATTGTCGCCATCAATAATGCCTGGCAGGTGCGCGATGACTGGGATTACCATATCGCACCGGATGATTTCCCTCAGGACCGCCATCCGGCAGATCTGAAACCAACCCAGCAGCGGATCGGCTCGGAAGATTATGTTCCGGCGAACAATCTGTACGGCGGGATCATCTATGCCGGCGGGACCATGGCGTTTTCTGCCGGGTATTGGGCATTGGCGACACTGAAGCCGTCCATGATGGTCTTTGCCGGCTGCGACATGGTCTATCCGAAACTGGGCAAGACGCATTTCTACGGGGCTGGAACTGCCGACCCGCTGCGCCAGGACATCACCCTGCGCAACCTCGAAGCGAAATCCGTGCGCCTGATGATGCATGCGGCGCAGCAGGGCTGCACATGCGTGCGTGCGTTGTCCAAGGAAAGCCGGTTGCTGTTTCCTTCTGTCACCCTGGATGACCTCACAGATTCCTCACACGGGCCCATCATGCGGGATGCGTCAGAGTTTCAGCGCGCAAAGGATCTGGAACAGGATCTGGGCTATATGGTCGAGTCCGGGCGCTATTGGGAAAGCACGCCGTCCTTTGACGTGAGCCAGATCGACAGCATCGACGACACATGGCTCAACCTGTGCACAAATGTGGGCGATCAACCTTTGCGTTTGCAGGTCAACGCCCGGATGCGGGATCAGATCGTCAACTGACTTGCTCGCGACGCACAAAGCCCTTGCATCGCGATTTGCGCCGCTGCCAAGGCTTGACGCAGCTTTCTCGACAAACCTTGGCAAAAGAGGAGCCTGCGAAGGCGGCTCAGACCCGGCGAAGCAGAGCACCTCTTCGCGACCGTCGGCTGCGCAGCCAGAGCCAGCCCAGTCCCACTCCCCCCACCGCGATCAGAGCAAAGCCCCAAAGCGAGGGTTCCCCGAACACAACACGATTGAGCGTGCGGCCCGGCAACAGGGTCAGCAGCCCGGTGATGCCCATCGCTCCATACCATATGGATTGCATCGTGGCCTGATGGCTGCGGATATCGCCTTTGCGCGCGTCACGCATCCCGTCGATGACGCCCCACAATGCGAGGAAACTGAACAGGTGGATGGGACCGAACCGCCCGACAATCGCAAATTCGCTTTCGATGAAAAGCCCGGTGATCGCCAGACCCGCGATACCGCTCACCCAGATGTATCCGCTGATTTTGTGGATCAGGTCACGCCGCTGTCGGTAGAGGGCAATAGGGCCCAGAAAGATCGCGATCGCCGCGAATCCCACATGCAGTTGGATTTCAAACGGCGCGGTCATAAGTGGGTCAAAAGTCATCTCGAAACATCCCGGTTTGGTGTTACATTTCCAACGTACCGGTATGTGTCTCGGGCCTGGCCGAAGAGACGAGCGTTGATGTGTGTTTGACGGAGCTTATTCGTGACGAACCTTTCGCTGCAACTTGCGATGCGTGAATGGCGGGAGCATATGGGCAACCCCATGCGTCTTTGGGTGCTGGTCGGAACGGGCGCGATTCTGGCGATCGTGGCACCCTTCGGCACGGACGCGCAGATGACGATGCTGCCACGGTTTGTCTATTGGTTGGCGTTGGTTGGCATGACCTATTCGATCGGGTGCACCACCTATCTGATCTCGAACCAACTGGCACCGGATCGCATTGTGATGCGCACGGCACTTGCGGCTGTGATGACGGGTGCAGGCGCAATGAGCGTTGTCTATCTGTTGAACGGGATGGCGCTGCAATACTGGGCCACCGGGTCCGAACTGACCGCGCAAGTCGTCAATGTCTTTCTGATCGCGGCGATCCTGGCCGGGATGTTCCAGACAGCTTACGGCGGCTGGGGCGAAACAGCGCCCCCAAGCCCGCCAAAGCTGCTGGATCGGCTGCCCTTCGACAAGCGCGGACCGCTGGTGTCGCTGACGGTCGAGGATCACTATGTCAACATCCGCACGACCAAGGGCCAAGAGATGGTTTTGATCCGTCTGGCCGACGCCATCGGCGAGGTGGGCGACACCCCCGGTGCCCGTGTCCACAGATCGCATTGGGCGGCGTTCAATCAGGTCAGGTCGGCCGCTCGCAAAGGCGATGGTGCGGTGCTGCAAATGGCCCATGGTCCTGACATCCCGGTGAGCCGCGCCAATGTTGCCAAGCTGAAAGAGGCGGGGCTTTTGCCGGGCTAGGCGTCAGGTGAACTGCTCGGAAATCAAACGCTCTTCCAACCCGTGTCCGGGATCAAACAGGATATGATGCTCGATCGCCGGTTCCGAACGGATTTCGACCCAATCGACATTTTCCACCGACTGGGAATCGCCTTCCGCCATGACCGGGCGTTTGTCCGCTTCCAACACGTCAAACCGCACCTTGGCGCGCTTGGGCAACAGCGCGCCGCGCCAGCGCCGGGGACGAAACGCCGCAACGGCCGTCAGCGCCAGAACATCCGCACCGATCGGAAGAATGGGTCCATGCGCAGAATAGTTATAGGCCGTTGAACCGGCCGGCGTTGCCACCAGCGCGCCATCGCAAACCAACTCGGCCAGGCGCAGGCGATCATCTATGGTGATCTTCAGCTTGGCGGCCTGAGGACCGGCGCGCAGCAACGAAACCTCGTTGATCGCCAGGGCCTTGTGAAGCACGCCATTGCGATCCATCGCGTGCATGGACAGCGGATTGATCACCTCTTCCTTGGCCGCTTCCAGCCGTTCGATCAGATCACTCTCCCCATAGGCATTCATCAGAAAGCCGATGGTGCCACGGTTCATCCCATAAACTGGAGCGGGCAATTCCTGCGTGCCATGAAGCGTCTGCAGCATGAAGCCATCGCCCCCAAGGGCGACGATCACATCTGCCGCCTCTGGCGGGCTGTTTCCATATCGGCCAATCAACGCGGCGCGTGCGGTTTGCGCCACCGGGGCGTCGCTGGCCAGGAATGCGATTTTCAGCGACATAGCAAAGGGTTCCGATCTTGCGCAGGCCTCTGTGACAGAACCACAAGTTTTCCCCCTTGGCTAGCCTTGCCGCCAAACCCAGCTAAATCGTCGTTTTGATATCTTTCCCAAAGGACGCCTTTCCTTTAGGAACGCCACAACATTTTGCATCCAGAGGGAGGCTTTGCCCCATGAACGCTGCCCATCGTGACACCGGTTTCTTCACCCAAACGCTCGCCGAGCGTGATCCCGAGATTTTCGGCTCGATCACAGACGAGCTTGATCGTCAGCGCGACGAGATTGAGCTGATTGCCTCTGAAAACATCGTCTCGGCTGCCGTGATGGAAGCACAGGGCTCTGTGATGACAAACAAATATGCCGAAGGCTATCCGGGGCGCCGCTATTATGGCGGGTGCCAGTTTGTGGACGTGGCCGAAACCCTCGCCATTGAACGCGCCTGCAAGCTGTTTGACTGCGGCTTTGCAAATGTTCAGCCCAATTCCGGCTCTCAGGCCAACCAGGGCGTGTTCACAGCCCTTCTCAAGCCGGGCGACACCATTCTGGGGATGAGCCTGGATGCGGGCGGGCACCTCACCCATGGCGCGGCACCCAACCAGTCGGGAAAATGGTTCAACGCGATCCAATACGGCGTGCGCAAGCAAGACAACCTGCTGGACTATGACCAGGTTGAAGCGCTGGCAAAGGAGCATCAGCCCAAGTTGATCATCGCAGGTGGCTCGGCCATCCCGCGCCAGATCGACTTTGCCCGCATGCGTGAAATCGCAGATATGGTCGGTGCATGGCTGCATGTGGACATGGCGCATTTCGCGGGCCTGGTGGCGGCAGGCGAACACCCTTCGCCCTTCCCGCATGCCCATGTGGCGACCACCACGACGCACAAAACCCTGCGCGGTCCGCGCGGCGGCATGATCCTGACCAATGACGAGGCGCTGGCCAAGAAGTTCAACTCGGCCATCTTCCCCGGCATCCAGGGCGGGCCGCTCATGCATGTGATCGCCGCCAAGGCCGTCGCATTCGGTGAAGCCCTGCGCCCCGAGTTCAAGACCTACCAGCAAACCGTCATCAAGAACGCACAAGCCCTGAGCGACCAGCTGATCAAGGGCGGGCTGGACACCATCACGCACGGCACAGACACCCATGTCGTGCTGGTGGATCTGCGCCCCAAAGGCGTCAAGGGCAACGCCACCGAACAGGCGCTGGGTCGCGCGCATATCACCTGCAACAAGAACGGCGTTCCGTTCGATCCGGAAAAGCCCACCGTGACAAGCGGCATCCGGCTTGGCTCACCTGCGGGCACCACGCGCGGATTTGGCGAACCCGAATTCCGTCAGATCGCCGACTGGATCATCGAGATTGTCGATGGGCTGGCCGCCAATGGCGAAGAGGGCAACGGGGCAGTGGAAGCCAAGGTCAAAGCTGAAGTGGCTGAAATGTGCGCCCGCTTCCCGATCTATCCGAACCTGTGAGCCGGTCGGCAGAGAACGCGTTGACACTCTGCCCGCCGACTGATGTCTGAACTGGACCGATCCGCAACACGACGCATCGAGCGTGGCCTGGGCGACTGGATGCGCGCCCGGCTGCCGTTCGTTCTGGCCGAATTCGTCATGTTTGTGCTCAAACAGGGCTGGGCCTGCCTGTTCGGTATCCTGATGCTGCTTGGGTTGATGGCATCGAAAGCGATCTGGCAGGAGGGCTGGACGCTGGCGCGCTATGACGCGCTTTTTATCTATGCGCTTGGCATACAGGCCGCTTTCCTGGTGCTGAAACTGGAAACCTGGCGCGAGGCCCGGGTGATCTTGCTGTTTCACCTTACCGGCACGGCTATGGAGATCTTCAAGGTCAATGCGGGCAGCTGGGCCTATCCCGAAGAGGCGGTGATGAAGCTGTGGGGCGTGCCGCTGTTTTCGGGTTTCATGTATGCCAGCGTCGGCAGCTACATGGCCCGGGTGATCCGCGTGTTCGAGATGCGCTTTGCGCCCTATCCGCCGTTCTGGATGACGATTGGGCTGGCGGTGGCGATATATGTGAATTTCTTTGCCCATCACTATTTGCCGGACATCCGACTTGCGCTGTTTGCAGCCACGGTGATTCTGTTCTGGCACACCCGCATCTGGTTCGAGGTGGGTGGGAACGACTATTGGATGCCCCTGCCCGTCGCAGCCCTGTTTTCAAGCTTCTTCCTGTGGTTGGCCGAGAATGTGGGCACCGGAACAGGCACCTGGATTTACTCGGGACAAGGGGAACTGGATCTGGTGAGCTTTGCGAAAATGGGGTCCTGGTATCTGCTGCTTTATGTCAGTTTCGCCACCGTGACATTGGTTTACCGCGATGTTCTCTTTGAGCGACCGCTTACAGATAGCCGCGCCAGATCAGAACGGCGATCAACAGGATCGCAAGGCCAATCAGGTTGATCGACAGGCTTCCCAGCAGGGACAGAATGCGGCCCTTGCGTTCATCCGCCAGATCAATCGTCTTGAGATGGGCCCTGACAAGATCGGCGGACTTGTCCAGCGACGGGAAATCCAGCGTCCGCGCCAGCTTGGGATGATCGGCAAAGCGCTCGGCTTCGGCCAGCGCCTGGGCGTTCTTGTAGACGTGTCTGGGCAAACGCGAGCGGCTGCGCGCTACCAGCGCCGCAAAGGGAGCCGGGCGCAACTTGAGCTTGGCCTGCAAAGCTGCGCCGATCTCATCAAGCTGTTTGCGATATCGCGCCGTGTGATCCATCTGCCTCTCCGATGCAAAGAACCTAACCCGCTCTGAACCCGGACTCAATGGCTCTGGTCGCGCGACCTCCAGACAGGTATCAGGGGGCATGCTGAACACGATCCTGCACGGCGCGCCCAGTGCCAGACCACCCCTGATCATCGCCCATGGGCTCTATGGCTCGGCGCGCAACTGGGGTGTGATTGCCAAAAGGCTGTCGGATGAGCGACAGGTCGTGGCCGTGGATATGCGCAACCACGGTCTCAGCCCGCGCATGGCCAGCCATACATATGTGGACATGGCCGATGATCTGGCCGAGGTGATAGACGCCTTTGGCGGTCAGGCCGATGTGGTCGGTCATTCCATGGGCGGCAAGGCGTCGATGATGCTGGCCCTGCGCCATGGGGCCAAACTCGGACGGCTTGTGGTGGCCGATATCGCGCCGGTTCAATACGCGCACAGTCAGATCCATTACATCGAGGCCATGCGCGCCGTGGACCTGAGCCGGGTGACCCGCCGCTCGGATGCCGAAGCGCAACTGGCAGATCTGGGCGTCGAGAGATCCTTGCAAAGCTTCTTCACGCAATCCCTTGATGTTGCGGAAAAATGCTGGCGGCTCAATCTGGATGCGCTGGCCGAGAACATGGCAGAGATCATGTCTTTTCCCCGGACATCAGCGGAATGGAGCGGGCCGGTTCTGTTTCTCTCCGGTGCGCAGTCAGACTATGTCCAGGCTCAACATCGCCCTACGATCAAGGCGCATTTCCCTCAGGCCCGATTTGCAAAGCTGCCCGGCGCGGGCCATTGGCTGCATGCCGATGACCCGCGTGGGTTTGAAGCCGCTGTCCGCGTCTTTCTGAATGCCGGCTAAGCGCTGAACAGCGTCACGAAACCTCACCGCCGCCGTCAGCCCAATCCTTCAGACCACCGAGGTTATAGACCTCCTTGTAGCCCAGTTCTTTCAACGCCTGACCTGCCAGGGCAGCGCGTCCGCCGGCGGCACAGAACAGGATGATCGCCCTGTCGGTTCTGAATTCCGGATCTGCATTGGGCGAGTCGGGCTCCGCGCGAAACTCCAGCGTGCCGCGTGACACATTATGCGCACCCTTTGCCTTGCCTGACGCAGCAAGTTCAGGGGCATCGCGTACATCCAGCAAAAGCGCGCCGTCCTTGATCTTGATCTGTGCCTCTTCTGCGCTGATCCTTGGAACCACTGAATGGGCGGCCTCCAGCATCGCTTTCAATGTTTGGGCCATGTCATCTCTCCTTTGAAGTTGATGGCCAAACTATGCCGGGAACGAAACCGAGCCAAGAGCGTCTGTTGCACGAATCTTGGAAGGTTTCTAAGCTGTGATGGACATAATGGAGATCCCAAAGATGAAACTTTCCAGAATCGCCAGTTTTGCTGTTGCCGTGTTGATTGCGGGCGCTGCATCCGCGGCACCTCTCAAGCTGTCTCCTGCGAACCCGCAACCGGGCTCCTTGAAGCCGGGACTGGCGGTGAAATACGCATTTCCCGACGAGGTTCGCACGCTGTCACAGGCGGATCAGGCGCTGAAATCCGCCAAGCCGGGACGGCCGCTGGCCGGGCTGGACTATTGGGATACCGAAGAAGGCGGAGAGACACTGACTTCCGGTCAGGCCCTGCGCGTTGTCGCCGGCATCTCGGGCTATGTCCGCTTTGATGCGCCGGGCGTGTATGTCATTGATTTCCTGTCAAATGATGGTCTGCGCGCCTCGATCGGGGGCAAGAAGGTCGCCGTGATAGACGAACGCACACCTTGTGAGCCCGGTGATGCGGTCGAGGTCGAAGTACCGGTGGCGGGTTGGTATCCGCTGGAAGCGGTGTACTTCCAGCGCCTTGGAACCGCCTGTCTGCATATGCGCGCAGCACCTAAGGGATCCGCGCCCGACTGGATGCCAAACGCCGCCTTTGGCCACTAGGCGCGCAAGCGCAAGGCGATCAGGTAAGATACTGGAAAGGCTGCGATAAACCCAATCGCAGCCGCTGCGAAAAGCACTGCGGCGCTGTCGTATCCAAGGACCAGCGCAACGATCAGGGCACTACCCGAGAGAGTGGTGCCAATGAAGAGATGTAACGTCAGAAAAATTGTCGCCATCGGGCCCTCCGGGATTGCCATTGGGCACGGGATATCGCGGAATGAGGGCGGCTGACTGGACGGAGATCAGGTGGCGCGAATGCGGACCGCTTCGCTGGCGATGATGAGGTTGCGAAACTGTTGGGTCGCCTTGCAGAAATGGGGTGTTCCGGGTTGGCCGGACTGGCACCAACCCGTGCAGCGACCGGGTTTGGGGCACCTCGCGCAGGCCATGAGTGTATCGCGTAACTCATTGATCAGAAAGGGCGCTTCGCTCTCGTGCAGGTCAAGATCGAGATGCGCCAGCATCCCTTCAAAAGCCTCTATACGCAGAGCAACGCCGCGTTGCATGTTGTCTAGATCCATGGACATTTACACCCCCGATGTCAGCTTTGGCTTACAAATGTATACGGCTGCATGCAGAGGCTGGATCACACAGCCGTGAATTTTTTGGCCCGCTTCACGCCCGGGCGGCATCGGGCGGTGATTTCATCAGAAATTGACCGTTTTGTACGCCTTTTGCGAGGGTCACTGATCGTTTTGTACCCCCGGAGGCCCCATGAAACTCACCGTATCGCAAGCCCGCAGTCAGCTGGGCCAGCTTGTCACCCATGCTCAGGATCCGCGTTCGGTGATCGTTCTGACGCGGCACGGCAAACCCATCGCCGCGCTGGTGTCGATGACCGAAGTGCGGCGGATCTGGAGCGCACAGGACGATGCCTGGGTGGGGCGTCCCAACCCACTGACAGGCCGGCGCATGGGGCCGACTCTGAAGGTGTCGGGCGATCTGGTCATGGGGCCTGATGGCACACCGGTGACGCGTGAGCACGCCGCGCAGATCGTGCACAGCCGGCAGATGGCGCGCGCAGACGAACGCAAGATGCTGGCGGCGGGCGGTCTGTCACCGGTGGAGGGCGGTGAGCTGGTTGGTGAGATGGTCGGTGAGACAACCGAACGCCTGCCCTGGTGGCGGCGGCTGTTATCTTCTGGTGCGTGAAATCGAGCGGCTGCGCGATGCGGTGCGCCTGAGGCGGGCAGAACCGCCTTTGGGGATCGCGGCGCGGGTGGTCTTGAGCGATCACAGGCTTTGCCTGTGGCAGATGCCGCCGGGGATCGCGACCCTTGCACGCGGTGGGGTGCGATCAAGATGCGCTTCACGGCGTGGCTTGAGGGGAGACACAGGCGGCTGGGTGGACAGCCTCAGCTGTCCATCTTGAGCGCGCTGATGAATGCTTCCTGCGGGATATCGACCTTGCCGAACTGGCGCATCTTCTTCTTGCCCGCCTTCTGCTTGTCCAGCAGCTTGCGTTTGCGCGTGGCATCGCCGCCATAGCACTTGGCGGTGACGTCCTTGCGCAGGGCGCTCAGTGTTTCGCGGGCGATGACCTTGCCGCCAATGGCGGCCTGGATCGGGATCTTGAACATGTGGCGCGGGATGAGGTCCTTGAGCTTTTCGCACATGGCCCGCCCACGGGCCTCGGCGCGGTCGCGGTGGACCATCATCGACAGGGCGTCGACGGGTTCATCATTCACCAGCACCTGCATTTTCACCAGATTGTCCTGGCGATAGCCCGTCAGGTTGTAATCAAACGAGGCATAGCCCTTGGTCACCGATTTCAGACGGTCATAGAAATCAAACACCACTTCGTTCAGCGGCAGATCATAGACCACCATGGCGCGCGAACCGGCATAGGTCAGGTCTTGCTGAATACCGCGACGGTCCTGACACAGCTTGAGCACGTCACCCAGATACTCGTCCGGTACAAGGATAGTGGCCTTGATTCGCGGCTCTTCCAGGTGATCGACATGGGTCATGTCGGGCATATCGGCGGGGTTGTGCAGCTCGCGCATGGTGCCGTCGCGCATATAGATGTGATAGACCACCGAAGGGGCCGTGGTGATCAGCTCGATATCATATTCGCGCTCGATCCGGTCGCGGATCACCTCAAGGTGCAACAAGCCCAGAAATCCGCAGCGAAAGCCAAAGCCCAGGGCCGCCGAGGTTTCCATTTCATAGGAAAACGATGCGTCATTCAGGGCCAGCTTTTCGATGCTGTCGCGCAGTTCTTCGAATTCGGAACTGTCCACCGGGAAGAGGCCACAGAACACCACGGGCTGAGAGGGTTTGAAGCCCGGAAGCGCGTCATCCGTGCCTTTTTTCTCATGTGTGATCGTGTCGCCCACGCGGGTGTCGCGCACCTGCTTGATGGATGCGGTCAGAAAGCCGATTTCGCCGGGGCCGAGCCTGTCGATTGCCTCCATCTGCGGGCGGAACACGCCGATACGGTCCACGTGATGGATGGTCCCGTTCGACAGCATCTTGATCCGGTCGCCCTTTTTCAGAACGCCGTCCATGATGCGCACCAGGACGATCACGCCCAGATAGGCGTCATACCAGCTGTCCACCAGCATGGCCTTGAGCGGGGCGTCTTCCTGCCCTTTGGGCGCGGGAAGGTGATGCACGATGGCTTCGAGAACCTCGTGGATGCCCTGCCCTGTCTTGGCCGATACGGCAATCGCACCCGAGGCGTCGATGCCGATCACATCCTCGACCTGTTCGGCCACACGGGCCACATCGCTGGCAGGCAGGTCGATCTTGTTGAAGACGGGCACGATTTCATGATCCGCGTCCAGCGCGTGATAGACATTGGCCAGCGTCTGCGCCTCGACGCCCTGGGTGCTGTCGACCACCAGCAGGGAGCCTTCGACCGCGCGCATGGAGCGCGAGACCTCATAGGCGAAATCCACGTGACCGGGCGTGTCGATGAGGTTGAGCACATAGGACTCACCATTGTCCGCCGTGTAATCGATGCGCACGGTATTGGCCTTGATGGTGATTCCGCGCTCGCGTTCGATATCCATGCTGTCGAGCAGCTGTTCTTTCATGTCCCGGGCCGAGACCGTGTTCGTCTCTTGAATCAGGCGGTCGGCCAGGGTGGATTTACCGTGGTCGATATGGGCAACTATGGAGAAGTTGCGGATATGTGAAAGCGGTGTCATGAGCAGGATATGTAAGGCTTTGCGCGCATCGTCAAGCGGTCACAAGTTGCGATCCGCAATTGCCCCGCGCGCCGGTTTCGGGCATAGTCTGCACCATGGGATAAAGCCGCCGGTCAAGCGCGGTGTGAGGCAATCGAAAAGGCAGAGGCACATGGGGCGGATTCTGGCCATTCTGGCACTTGGAGTATTGGTTTCCTGCGGCGGTGGTCGCTCGGACCGGGGGGATAACCCGACGCAGTTTGCCTCGGTGAACGGGCCGATCAAATCAGCCTGCCTGTCGTCAGGGCGCAAGGCGGCCAATCGCCAGTCCTGTGGCTGCATTCAGGAAGCGGCGGATCGCTCGTTGAGCGGGGCGGATCAGCGGCGCGGGGCCTCGTTCTTTGGCAATCCGGCGCGGGCGCATGAAGTGCGCCTGTCCGATACCGAGCGGGACGATGCGTTCTGGAAACGCTGGAGCGACTTCGGGGCCGTCGCGGAAAAGCTGTGCAGCTGATCTGACTTGCAGGCAGGTGCTGGCTGAGGCTAGTTTTACAAAATCTGAAACCTGAACCATGGGGTCGGCATGCTGATACGGGGCCTGAGCCTGCGTGGGCTGGAGGTGTTTGAAGCTTTGGCCGCCACCGGCTCGGTGGTCGAGACCGCGCTGAAGACCGGCCTGAGCCAGCCAGCGGTAAGCCAGCAGATGCGCAATCTTGAGGCCGCGCTGGGGGCCGAACTGGTCGATCACACGCGCCGCCCGATGCGGCTGACTGCGGCGGGGCGCAGTTTCCTGACACGTACCGAGGCGATCCTCGGCCAGTTGCGGCTGGCGCAGAGTGAGCTGACGGTGATGGATCTGACCCATCTGGACACGCTGAGTGTCGGGCTGATCGACGATTTCGACAGTGACCTGACGCCGCGGCTGGCGACGATCCTGGCCGAAAGCATGACACAGTGCCGCTTCAAGATGATCACCGCGCCAAGCCATGAGATTTCACAGGCGATGCGCACCGGCGATCTGCATGTGGCGATTGCGGCAACTACGGGCGAAAGCCTTCAGAACATTACGGAATACCCTCTGGTGCGGGATCCTTTCATCCTGGTGACTCCGCAAGGTTTCGCGCTGGATGAAGCCGACCCGCTGGCCACGCTGCGCGATATGCCGTTCCTGCGCTATGTGCGCGAACAGATGATCGGGGATCAGATCGAGGGGCATTTGACCGCCGCGGGGCTGGAGTTCGAGCATCGCTTCGAGATGGGCAGTCATCTGGCGCTGATGGCGATGGTGGCCCGGCGCATCGGCTGGACGATCACCACTCCGCTTGGGTACATGCGGGCCACGCGATATCATGATGATATCGCCGCCCATCCCCTGCCCTTTGCGCCATTCGCGCGCCGTATCTCTCTGTTTGCGGGATCGGACTGGTCGGATCAGGTGCCTATCGAGATCGCCCAGACCATGCGGCGGCTGATCCTGGCGCATATGATCGAACCAGCCCTGTCGCGCCTGCCCTGGCTGAGTGCAGAGCTGCGCCTGATCACCAATGACACCGAGCCGTTTCCAAAAGACTGAATTTGCGCCTCAGGCGGTCAGATGGGTCCTGAGCCCTTCCGCAGCCTCTTCGATGAGATCGAGCGCACCGTCAAAATCGCGGGTGTAATAGGGGTCAGGGACGTGATCCATTCCGCTGGCTGGGGCGAAATCGGTAAGAAGGCGTACGGGGGTGTCAGACCCGGCGGGACGCTGCGCTTCGATCGCATCGCGGTTGTCGGCATCCATGGCGATGATCAGATCAAACCGTCCAAAGTCGGCCGGCACGAACTGGCGGGCACGCAAATCCGACAGATCATA
This sequence comes from Aestuariivita sp., assembly GCF_049276915.1. Lineage (NCBI taxonomy): Bacteria > Pseudomonadati > Pseudomonadota > Alphaproteobacteria > Rhodobacterales > Paracoccaceae > Aestuariivita > Aestuariivita sp. The sequence goes on from NZ_JBASXK010000098.1 coordinate 49,384, forward strand.
GCCGCGCGCCCGGGCCGCGGCCTGCATCGGCCCATAGGGCGGGTTGCCCACATGCCAGTTGGCGGTGCCGGCGCTGTCGGTCTTGGCCTCGGGCATGAGGGAGCGAAACACGCCTTCGGCGCTGGGAGAGCGGCAGATATTGCCAAGGCAGACAAAGAGGATGCGGCTGGTCATGGGCCCATGATCCATGTCACGCTGGCATGCGCAAGGAGGCACAATGAAAAAGATCGTCATTCTGACAGGGGCCGGCATTTCGGCGGAAAGCGGGCTGGGCACGTTTCGCGATGAAGGCGGATTGTGGAGCCAGCATCGTATCGAAGACGTGGCCACGCCCGAAGGCTTTGCGCGCGATCCCGCCTTAGTTCAGGGGTTCTATAATGCGCGCCGGGTGCAGGCTGCCGGGGCACGGTTCAACGCCGCCCATGCCGCTCTGGCCCGGTTGCAGCGCGACTGGTCCGGCGACGTCGTTATCGTGACGCAAAATGTCGACGGCTTGCATGAGGCAGCCGGGACGCGCGATGTGATCCATATGCATGGCGAGCTGGCTGGCGCTTTGTGCGCGGCCTGCGGGCATCGCTGGGCGGCACCTGCGCAGATGGCTCCGGCAGAGCCCTGCCCCGCCTGTGCGGTCCCTGCGGGGCGTCCGGATGTCGTCTGGTTCGGCGAGATGCCCTATCACAGGGACGCGATTCTGGATCATCTGTCCGAGGCGGACCTATTTGCCGCCATCGGCACATCCGGCAATGTCTATCCGGCGGCCGGATTTGTGGAGGAGGCGCGACGGTCCGGGGCTTTGACGGTCGAGCTGAATCTCGAGCCGTCAGCCGTGGTGTCGAGCTTTGAGGAAACGCGCTTTGGCCCGGCCTCGGAGGTCGTGCCGCTCTGGGTGGCCGAGCTGTTGGACCGCGCGTCCTGAGACACGCGGTCCGTTCGGATCAACCGTCGGTATTCATCGTGCCATGGCCGTGGCCGGCACCATGTTCGGGTTTGCGCTCAAGATCGACGGGCACGGTCACCTCGATTTCACCGGCTGTTTCAAACACCAGCGTGATCGTGATTTCATCGCCCTGTGCCAGCGGCTGATTGAGGCCCATGAGCATCACGTGATCTCCGCCCCGCTGCAGCATCGCCATGCCTTGCGCCGGCACCGGGATACCGTCTTCGACTTCAACCATGCGCATGACGCCGTTTGCATCCATGAGATGGGTATGAAGCTCGACCCGCGCGGCGACATCGCTGCGCGCAGCGATCAGGCGATCGGCTGCATCGGTGTGGTTCATGATGCCCATGAAGGCCGCGCCGCTGACCGCATTGGCCCCGGATGAGCGCGCATAGGGGTCTTTGATCATAATCCCTTCGGCAAAGGCGGCGGTGGAGATGAGTGCGGCGGCAACCGCTGTGAACAAGGTGGTTTTGATGGACATCTGTCTGTCCCTTTCTGTCTGAATGTTGGTATTGGGGGGTTCAGACAGAGGCAGGCGGGGCGCGGGCCTTGATATGGGCGATGCAGGCGGATCGCGCGCCACCGGCAATGGTGGGCCAGTTCAGGCGATAGGCCGGATGGTCCACACGCACGGGCAATTGTGCCAGTGGCGTGAGGCCGGTCATCATGGCCAGAGCGCAATCGGGGCAGATATGCGGGGGCGCTGTCGGCTGACCTTCGGCATCTGTGTAGATGACCACCGGGCCTGTGCCGGTACAGAGCACCATCTGGCCCGTGGCAGGAGACGCGCCCTTGGCCTGCGCAATCGCCTGTCCGGAGATCACGAAGCTGAGCGCCACAAGCGCAATCAGGACATGGTGCAGGATACGCCTCATCATGGGGGGCATATATGGGCGCGACGTGCGGGGTTAAAGCCGCATTTTGCCCGTTTACGCAAATTTTGCAGACGACAGCCCACGTGAAAAAGCCCCGCCGGATGGCAGGGCCTTGTCATCATGCAAAACCGTCCGGGGCTGGCTTACGCCGCAGCCGCCTTGGCGATCTCTTTCTTGACCTTCAGCGCGTTGGCCGACAGTTCGACGTCTTTCGCCTTGGCAAGATAGGCATCCAGACCACCACGGTGATCAACGCTGCGCAGGGCATGTGCAGAGATCCGGAACTTGAATGCGCGGCCCAGCGTTTCGGAGTGCAGGGTCACATCATTCAGGTTCGGCAGAAACCGGCGCTTGGTTTTGTTGTTGGCGTGGCTGACATTGTTGCCAGTCATCGGACCTTTTCCGGTCAGTTCGCAGCGGCGCGACATGGGTTCATCCTTCGTCTGGTGGCAGCAGGTAACCTTCTGCCCAATGGAGAAGGGCGCAGCCATTGGCGGCGCCCGAAATCTGGTTGGATGCACATAGGAGGAATCGCTTTTGGGGTCAACCCGGTTCGCGCGTAGTCTGCCCATGTGACGAAGGGGCAGACTTGCACGGATCACGCCCGTGGCGCAACGATGATCGCACAGGCACAACAAGGGGAAACAGGCGATGGCGGTAACAGGACAGGATCTGATCATCAATCGCGCCGATCTGACAGAGGCGCAGGTGGTGAGCGCCTCTCATGACGACACGCCTCCAGAGGGGCATGTGCTGTTGCGCGTGGGCCATTTCGCGCTGACGGCAAACACCATCACCTATGGCACTGCCAGCAGGTCTCTGGGGTATTGGAACTTTTTCCCGGCCCAACGCGAAGGTTTTGGCCGCATTCCCGCCTGGGGCTTTGCCGATGTGATCGCCTCGGCCCTGCCCGAGATCGCGGTCGGCACGCGGGTTTATGGCTATGTGCCCATGTCCACGCATCTGATGGTGCAGCCCGGCAAGCTGAGCCGCGACGGGTTCAGCGATATGGCCGCGCATCGCCAGCCGATGGCACCGATTTACAACCGCTATGGCTTTACCGCCGCCGATCCCGCCTATGCGCGCGATCTGGAGGCGCAGATCGCCGTGTTCAGGCCGCTGTTCACCACGTCGTTTCTGCTGGCCGATTTCTTTCGCGAACATGCGATGTTCGGGGCGCGCCAGCTTTTGATGTCGAGCGCATCAAGCAAGACCGCGATCGGCCTGGCCGCCGAGATGTCGCGGGACAAGCCCTCGGGGCTGTCGCTGGTGGGGCTGACCAGTGCGCGAAACATCGGGTTTGTGCAGGGTCTCGGGCTTTATGACCGGGTGCTGGCATATGATGATCTGGCCAGCCTGCCCGGCGAACCGGCCGCCTATGTGGATTTTTCCGGCAACGGGGATCTGCTGATGCGCCTCCATACGCAGTTTGGCCAGACCATGTGCCATACCGCGCAGGTGGGGCTGACGGATTGGCAGAACGCACAGCTGAAGATACCGGGATTGCCGGGGCCCAAGCCGGCTTTCTTTTTCGCGCCGGCTTATGCGCAACAGCGCATCGCGGATTGGGGAATGGCCGGATTCCAGGCACGTCTGGGCGAGGCCTGGGGGGCGTTCATGGCCACGACGGGCTGGCTGAAAGTCAGGGCGCTGTCCGGACCCGAGGCGGTTCGGGCGCGCTATGTCTCGGCGTTGTCAGGGACGTTTGATCCGTCCGAGGGCGAGATGCTGTCGATGTGGGAGGGGTGATGTCAGTCCTGCGAGAGCTCTGACAGCATCTGTTGCGCAGCCGAGGCCGGCGAGAGTTCCCCCCTGGCCACCGCGTCGCCCAGTGTGGCCATGGCTTCCCTGGCGGCCGCGGTTTCCAGCCGGGCCAGCAGGGCCTGGCGCAATTCCTGCTGAAACCAGAAGCGCGCCTGATCGGCGCGGCGCGCGGCCCAGTGGTTTTGGGCCATGCGCCATGCGGCCAAGGTCGTGATTTCGTCCCAGACCGTTTCCAGGCCGATTTCCTGCAGCGCGGACACGGTCATCGCCTTGGGAAATCCTTCGGGATCCTGCGGACGTTTGCGCAACAGGCGCAGCGCACCGGCATAATCGGCGCAGGTGCGGGTCGCCGTGGCTTTCAGATCGCCATCGGCCTTGTTGACCAGAATGATATCGGCCATCTCCATGATGCCGCGTTTGACGCCTTGCAGCTCATCTCCGCCCGCCGGGGCCAGAAGCAGCAGGAATATATCCGACATTTCCGCGACAACGGTTTCGGATTGGCCGACACCAACGGTTTCGATCAGCACCACGTCAAAGCCTGCCGCCTCGCACAGGGTCACCGCTTCGCGCGTGCGCCGCGCGACTCCGCCCAGATGCGTCTGGCTGGGAGAGGGGCGGATAAAGGCGTTCTTTTCGCGGCTGAGCAGATCCATCCGGGTCTTGTCCCCCAGAATCGAGCCTCCGGACCGGGCCGAGCTGGGATCGATTGCCAAAACCGCCACGCGCAGGCCGCGCGCGATCAGCATCATGCCAAAGCTTTCGATAAAGGTGGATTTGCCCACGCCCGGTGTGCCGGACATGCCGATGCGCAGGGCCTGGCGATCGGCCTTGCGCAGATGTTCCAGCAATGCAGCCGCCTGCGCCCGGTGATCCGCCCGCGCGCTTTCAACAAGCGTGATCGCGCGAGCCAGCGCACGGCGGTCGCCGTTTATGATGCTGTCCCCGAGTTCTGTGATATTCATATCCACAACTGTCCCGCCTGTTTTCAGGGTAAATGACGAAGAATGACATGTCTTGTCCATAGGCGAATCTGGCGCGCGCTTGCAGCTGCGGTCATGCTGGCCGTACTTGGTGCCCCGGCGACGGTGGCGCGGTCGCAGACGACCTCGGTGCAGTTTGACGTGGCTCTTGGGGGCGTGAAGATCGGCGTCTTCTGGATGGATGGCAGCGTGAACCCCCGCGCCTATACCGCAAGCGCCGGCTTTGAATCGACCGGGCTGATCGGACAGATTGCCACCGTCAAATTCCAGATGCTGGCGCGCGGACGCCTGCGTGACGGTCGCTTCGCACCGGATCGCTATAGCGAGGATGCCGTGGTCGGGCGGCGCAGTTCAAGCGCGGTGCTGACCTATGAAAACGGCGTGCCAAGCCTTGAGGGCGGCAAGCTGGGCATGGAAGAGGCCGACCCCGCCGTAGCCGCGCAGCAGCAGGGCACGCTTGATCCGCTGACGGCGCTGTTCGTGATGATGCGCGACCAGCCAGCAGAGGGGATATGCCAGATCGACCAGTTCGTGTTCGATGGGGCACGGCGGACGCGGACGGTGATGAATGACCTGTCACGGGATGGCGCGGACATTCTGTGTCGCGGGCAATTCCACCGTCTTGAGGGATACTCGCAAAAAGACCTGCAACGTGGCCGGGTGGTGGATCTGGTTTTGCGCTATCTGCCTCAAGGCGATGGGATGACAGTGAGCGCGGCAGAGTTTTCTTCACCGCGTGGCACGGTGCGCTTGACCCGGCGCTGGACGCGCTGAGACGCATTGGCCATAAACCGCGCAATGACCCAGCTTCCCATAGATGATGTTTTGCCTGACCTGATCGAGGCCCTGCGGCGCGCGGGGCGCGCGGTGTTGCAGGCTCCGCCCGGTGCGGGAAAGACCACGCGGGTGCCTCTGGCGATCCGCTCTGCCGGGCTCAGCCCCGGCCGGATCCTGATGCTGGAGCCGCGCCGCCTGGCCGCCCGCGCCGCTGCCGAGCGGATGGCGGACAGCCTCGGCGAGCCCGTGGGAGAGACGGTTGGCTATCGCGTGCGCGGTGAGGCCAGGGTCTCAGGGAATACGCAGATCGAGGTCGTGACCGAGGGTATTCTCACCCGGATGGTCCAGTCCGATCCTGATCTGCCTGGGGTGGGCACGGTGATCTTCGACGAGTTCCACGAACGCTCTTTGAATGGCGATCTGGGGCTGGCTCTCTGTCTGGAAGTGGCAGGCGCGTTGCGCGGCGATCTGGTTCTGCTGGCGATGTCGGCGACCCTGGATGCCGCGCCGGTGGCGGCCTTGATGGAGGCCCCGATCATCACGGCACAAGGGCGCGCCTTTCCGGTAGAGCCGCGCTGGCTGGAGCGGCCTTTGGGGCCCGGACGCTGGGAGCCTGCCCTGCTGGATCTTGTGGTCCGCGCCGAGGTCGAGACGCGCGAAACAGGGGGCGGCTTGCTGGTGTTTCTGCCCGGAGAGGGCGAGATCCGGCGCGCGGCTGCCGCCCTGAGCCATCGCCTGCCCGCAACCTGCCACATACAGCCCTTGTTCGGGGCCATGGAGTTTTCGGCGCAACGCGCAGCGCTGAGCCCGCTGAGCACGGGGCGCAAGGTGGTGCTGGCCACGTCGATTGCCGAAACGTCGCTGACCATCCCCGATATCCGCGTTGTGGTGGATGCCGGGCGTGCACGGCGCGCGCGGTTTGATCCGGGATCGGGAATGTCGCGGCTGGTGACCGAAAGGGGCACGCGCGCAGAAGCCACCCAGCGTGCCGGGCGCGCCGGGCGGGTTGCGCCCGGTGTGAGCTATCGGTTGTGGTCAAAGGGGGAAGAGGGCGCGTTGGCCGCCTATCCTCCGGCCGAGATCGAGGCGACGGATCTGGCAGCACTTGCGCTGGAACTGGCGGTCTGGGGAGCCGAGCCGGCGGATCTGGCCTTTCTGACGCTGCCCAATGCGGGTGCCTATGGCGAGGCCAAGGCATTGTTGCGGATGCTGGGTGCGCTGGATGGCGCGGGGCGCATCACCGATCATGGGCGCGCCTTGGCAAGGCTGCCACTGCATCCGCGACTGGCACATATGCTGGTTTCGGGCGGCGGGGCGGCAGCCGATCTGGCCGCCCTGATGGGAGATCGTGATGTGCTGATGGGCGCGCCGGTGGACCTGACGCTGCGGCTGGAGGCGCTGCGCGATCCCAAGCGCTTCGGTGCGGCGCGTGGTTTTGAGCTGCATCGGGGTGCGATCGAAAGTGTGCGCAGCGAAGCGCGGCGTCTCAGGCAGCGCTCGGGGCCGGATCGGGGCTTGTCGCCTGCGGGTCTGGCGGCCCTGGCCTATCCCGACCGTATCGCCCAGCGCCGCAAGGGGGACGCGCCGCGCTATGTGCTGTCGGGGGGCAAGGGGGCGGTCTTGCCGCTGGAAGACCCTCTGGCCGGAGCGCCCTGGCTGGTGGCGACAGATCTGGACGGCGATCCGCGCGAGGCGCGCATCCGCATGGCCGCGCAGATCAGCGAGGCAGAGATCCGCACGCTGTTTGCCGGGCAGATCGCCTGGGAGGAAAGCTGCAGGTGGTCAAAACGCGACCGGCGCGTGGTTGCGCGCCAGCAGGAACGGCTGGGCACCGTGGTTCTGGACGACAGGATCTGGCGCGATGTCCCGGAAGCCGCGGTCACAACGGCCATGCTGGAGGGCGTGCGAGAGTTGGGCCTGCGCTTCAGCCCCGCCGCAGCGCGGCTGGCGGCACGGGTGAAACTGGCACGCGCGGATGGTGCCGACCTGCCGGATATGTCCGAGGGCGGGTTGCTGGAGGGGCTGGAGACATGGCTGGCTCCGATGCTGGGAGGTGTACGCTCGGCGGAGGAGTGGAAGCGGTTCGATCTGCTGCCGGCACTGAATGCGATGCTGAGCTGGGAGCAGGGTCAGGCGCTGGATCGCCTGGTGCCCGCGCATTTCACCACGCCTTTGGGGCGCAAGGTTCCGATTGATTATGACGCAGAGGCTCCGGGAATCTCGGTGCGCCTGCAGGAGATGTTCGGCGTCACGCGGCATCCCACCAGCGCGGGCGTGCCCTTGGTGGTGACGCTTCTGTCGCCCGCGCAGCGCCCGGTTCAGGTGACACGGGATCTGCCGGGGTTCTGGGCGACAAGCTATGGCGATGTGCGCAAGGATATGCGCGGGCGCTATCCGCGCCATCCCTGGCCCGAAGACCCGACGCAGGCCGACCCGACGTTGCGCGCGAAACCACGCGGGCAGTGAAGGTGCCCGGCATTGTGCGTCAGCCCTGGTGCCAGTCGGCGTGATGGGTGCCGGGGCTGTCGGTGCGCTCGAAGCCGTGATGGCCAAAGAAATCCCGTTGGGCCTGAATGAGGTTCGTCGTGCCCCGGGCGCGGGCGAGGCTGTCGAAATACTGCAAGGCCCCCGACAGGGCCGGGACAGGCAGGCCCGCGCTGATGGCCGCGCTGACGGTCTGGCGCATGGCGGGCACGGTCCGGGACAGGCGCGCGGCGATGGGTTCGCAGAGGATCAGCTGGCCAAGAGGCGGATCGGTGCGAAAGGCGCTGGCCAGGTCATCCAGCAGGGCGCTGCGGATGATGCATCCCGCACGCCAGATTTCCGCGATACGGGCGGGATCCAGGGACCAGTCGAACGCCTCGGAGGCGGCTTGCAGGACCGCGAACCCCTGCGCATGCGACAGGATGCGACCGGCAAGCAGCGCCTGTTCCATGATGTCTTCGGCAATCTCGAGCGAGGCGGTACTTTTGCCATAGAGCACCTCGACGGCGTTGCGGGCCTCAGGCTCGCTGGACCACGCGCGCGCGGCGACGGCCCCCTCGATGGCGCTGGCCGATTGGCCGAGTTTCAGCGCTTCGATCACGGTCCAGCGACCCGTGCCCTTCTGGCCGGCGCGATCCACGATGACATCGACGACCGGCTGATGCGTGGCCGGATCGAGGGATTGCAGGGTTTTCGCCGTGATCTCGGTCAGGAAACTGTCAAGCGGGCCGTCGTTCCAGCGCGTGAACACAGCACCGATGCGCGGGGCGTCCCAGCCCATGCCGTCGCGCATGAGGCCATAGGTCTCCGCGATCATCTGCATATCGGCATATTCGATGCCGTTATGGACGGTTTTGACAAAATGTCCGGCCCCATCCGGGCCCAGATGCGCCACACAGGGCGCTCCGTCAAAGCGGGCGGCAATCGCCTCGACCATCGGGCGCAGTTGCTCCCAGCTGTGGGCGCTTCCGCCCACCATCATCGAGGGGCCATTGCGCGCGCCTTCTTCTCCGCCGGACACCCCCATGCCGACATAGTGCAGCCCGCTGCCCGCCAGGGCCGCCGAGCGGCGGCGGGTGTCGTTGAAATCGGCATTGCCCCCGTCGATGATCGTATCGCCATCGCCCAGATAGGGGCGGATTGCGTCGATCATGGCATCCATCGGCGGGCCTGACGGGATCATGAACAGGATCACGCGCGGTGTTTTCAGGCTGTTGGTGAAGTCTTCCAGGCTGTCGCTTGGAATGATCCGCGCGGCAAGCGCGCCCGCTTCGCTGACAAAGGGCGCGATCCAGTCGGTTTCCCGGTTCGACACGGCCACTGCAAAGCCCTTGTCGGCCATGTTCAGCGCCAAGGCGCTGCCCATTGTCCCAAGCCCGTAAACCCCGATATCGGCTTTCGCCATGGTGTCTTTGCCTCATCGCTGTGTTAGCGCCCACAGTGGCAATCTTCGCGCAGCGGTGCAACCCGGCTTCACATGGCGCGGATCCGGGCCGGGGTGAAGGCCGGGCTTATCGGCCCCTGCCCCTCAAGGGATCTGATCGCACGATAAAGCGATGCAACGGTCGGCGCAGGCAGGTCGTTCTGCCGGGCAAGCGTGAGGATCGCGCCTTGCAACTGGTCAAGTTCAGTCGCCCGACCGGCCATCAGATCATAGGCCATCGAGGTGCGGGCCTGAGGATCAATCGTCAGCATCTTGGCGGCAATACGCCTGTAGAGCGGCGTCGGCAGGCGCAGGATCAGCGGCACCCATGACATCGCAACCGGTGCCGTGGAGCGCACCGGGATCCGTGCCGCGTCCAGCACGCGCAGCGCCTCGGTCATCTGGTCGGCCATGAGCTGGCGCCAGGCGCGCTGGCGCAGCATCTCGAGCAACGGCAGGCCGGACAGCGCGTTCACGGCATTGGTGAGGTTGAGCAGCAGTTTGCCCCATTGCACAGCGCGTATCTGATCGCTTTGAACGATTGGCAGGGCATGGGAGCTGAGCACGCTGGCCCAATCGCCGGGACCGGCCTCGATCACGATCTCGCCCGATGTGGTACGGCGATACTGGCCGGGGTCTTGGGGCACGACATTGAACGGCACCATGCCCGCGCGCACGTCATATCCGGGAAGGGCTGCGGTCAGGGTCGCTGCATTCTCGATCCCGTTTTGCAGGCTGATGACAGGAGCGGTCATCGGGCCATGCTGCGCGATAAGCCGGCCCATCTCGGCGGTCGCGCCGGATTTGACGGTGACAAGGATCAGATCGGCCTGCGCCAGAATGGCGGGATCGTCGGACAGCTGCCGCGGGCTTGCCTGCACATTCAGCCCCGCGAAATCCGTCAGCCGCAATCCGTTCGCGCGCAAGGGATCGAGAATCGCAGGGCGGCCCAGCAGCGAGACATCCTGACCCGCATGGGCCAGCAGGCCACCGACGAAACAGCCGATGCTGCCCGCCCCGGCAATCACGATGCGGGGGCGGGCCATGCGGTTACACCATTTCCTGAGTATAGCGCTTGAGTTCGGCGCGCGCGACCTGACGGCGGTGCACCGCATCCGGCCCATCCGCCAGACGCAGCGTGCGCAGATGGGTCCAGGCCTGCGCCAGGGGCGTATCCTGAGACACCCCCTGCCCGCCATGCATCTGCACGGCTTCATCGATCACTTTCAGCGCGACGCGCGGAGCGATCACCTTGATCTGGCTGATCCATGGTGCCGCCGCCCGGGCATCGCCCTGATCCATGTACCATGCAGCCTTCAGGCACAGCAGCCGCGCCATTTCGATCTCCATCCGGCATTCGGCGATGATGTCGTAATTGGCCCCCAGCTGGGCGAGCGGTTTGCCAAAGGCTTCGCGGTGCAAGGACCTGCGACAGAGCTGTTCCAGAGCGGATTCCGCCTGACCTATGGCGCGCATGCAGTGATGAATGCGCCCGGGACCAAGACGACCCTGCGCGATCTCGAAGCCGCGACCTTCGCCAAGCAGCAGGTTTTCGGCCGGCACGCGCACATCGCTAAAGCGGATATGCATATGGCCATGGGGGGCATCGTCATGGCCATAGACCTCCATGGGGCGCAGAATCTCGATGCCCCTTGTGCCGGCGGGCACCACGATCATCGACTGGCGTTTATGTTTGGGCACGTCTTCGCCGCCGGTCCTGACCATGGTGATGTAAACGCGGCAGCGCGGGTCACCGGCACCAGAGGCCCACCACTTTTCGCCATTGAGCACATAGTCATCGCCATCGCGCACGCAGGACATCGAGATATTCGTGGCGTCCGACGAGGCCACCTGCGGTTCGGTCATCAGATAAGCCGAGCGGATTTCCCCATTCAGCAGCGGCTTGAGCCACTGCGTCTTGAGCGCGTCAGAGCCATAGCGCTCGAAGACTTCCATATTGCCGGTATCGGGTGCCGAGCAATTGAACACCTCGGCCCCGAGGGGGGTTTTGCCCATTTCTTCTGCAAAATGCGCATATTCAACCGTGGTCAGGCCAAAACCCTTGTCACTGTCGGTGAGCCAGAAGTTCCACAGACCTTCGGCCTTTGCGCGCGCTTTCAGACCTTCGAGGATTTCGGTTTGCCGCGCGGTGAACTGCCAGCGGTCCCCCGTGGCGACCTCTGCCTGATAGGCGGCTTCCATCGGCATGATCTCATCGCGGATCATCGCGGCCACGCGCTCCAACAGCGCACGATTTTCTGGGCGCATTCCAAAATTCATGTCCATGTCCGGATCCTCCACTGGCGGGCATGCTTTTTCTTGAGCCTGCGCCTTTACCTTTGGGACGAAGGATTGCTTAGATGCGCCCAACTTGTCCACGGGGGAGACGCAGCGTCATGCATAAATACAACCACGGTGAGCTGGAGACCCACCTGCAGACCCATGTGGAGGGATTCGGGACGCTGGACGCCATCGACAAGTTCGGGGACGGCCAATCCAACCCGACCTACAAGCTGACCTCGGGGACGCGCAGCTTCGTCCTGCGCGCCAAGCCACCCGGCAAGCTGCTGAAATCCGCCCATGCCGTAGATCGCGAGTTCCGGGTGATGAACGCATTGGGTGCCACCGATGTGCCGGTACCGCACATGTATCACCTGTCGGGCGAAGAGACGCCGCTGGGCACCCAGTTCGTGGTCATGGAGATGATGGAGGGTCGTATCTTCTGGGACCCGGCCTTGCCGGAGATGAGCAACGAGCAGCGCAGCGCGATCTATGATCAGATGAACCTGACGCTGGCGCGGTTGCATTCGGTGGATCCGGTGGCAGTCGGGCTGGAAGATTACGGCAAGCCCGGCAATTACTTTGCGCGCCAGCTGGGGCGCTGGTCGGGTCAATACAAGGCATCGGAAACCGAGCCCTTGCCGGATGCTGACTGGCTGATCGACTGGCTGGAAAAAAATATGGTGGAAGATGACGGTGCCGTGTCGATCGTTCATGGCGATTACCGCATCGACAACATGATGTTCGCGCCAGACCGTCCGGAGGTCATCGCGCTTCTGGACTGGGAGTTGAGCACGCTGGGCCATCCCCTGGCCGATCTGGCCTATCAATGCATGCATTGGCGCCTGCCCCATGAGGGGAGTTTCCGCGGTCTGGGCGGTGTGGACCGCGCCGCGCATGGTCTGCCGTCGGAGGCGGAATATGTGGCGCTTTACTGCCAGAGACGCGGGATCAATCCGCCGGAGAACTGGACGTTCTACCTTGTGTTCTCGTTCTTTCGGCTGTTGGCCATTCTGCAGGGCGTGCTGAAACGCGGGCTGGACGGGAATGCCTCGAACCCGCGGGATCTGGGGCAGATGCGCGCCGTGATCGAAGTCATGGCCACAGAGGCCCGCGCGCTGGCGGAAGGCTGAGCCTTGCGCGGTTGATGAGGTTCCCATTGAGGGGCCAGCCCCTCAAACTCCCCGCCGGTATTTGTGGGCAAGAAGAAGCAGGCAGGTGGAGTTGACGCCCCCCTGCGATCTGTGTGCACATGGTGTCTGAGCGGAATGAAAGAGCAGGAACGCCATGAAACTGACGTCAAACCCCTTTCGCGGCGGTGCTGCCGAGTTCGAGATCGAAGAGGAGTTTCCCGCGCCCTCAGTCGATGTGAATGCGGTTCTTGCGCTGTTGGAGAGATGCCCGGCTCATGCTCAGACGCCTTTGGTGGAGAGCGTGGACCTGGCCCGGGACATGGATGTGGCGCAGGTGCATGTCAAGGATGAGCGCGGGCGCATGGGGCTGGGCAGTTTCAAGGCACTTGGAGCGGCATACGTGATCGCCCATGACGCGCAGGCGCGCGGTGTTGCCGATATGGGCAGCGCTCTGGCCGGGGTTACCTATGTGACAGCCAGTGCGGGCAATCACGGGCTGTCGGTTGCTGCGGGCGCTGCGGTATTCGGCGCGCGGGCGGTGGTTTACATCGCCGAGACGGTGCCCGAAGCCTTTGCGGCGCGGTTGCGTGACAAGGGGGCCGATGTGGTGCGCGAAGGCGCGATCTATGAGGACAGCATGGCGGCGGCCGAGCGCGCGGCCGAGCGCGAGGGCTGGGTGCTTTTGTCTGACAGTTCCTGGCCGGGATATGTCGCGCGACCCTATCGGTTGATGCAGGGATATCTGGCCCTTATGGCCGAGGTATTCACGCAGATCCCTACCCCGCCCAGCCATATTTTCCTGCAGGCCGGTGTCGGCGGATTGGCTGGATCCTGCGCGGCGATTGCCCGGCGCACCTGGGGCGATGCCCCCCGCATCATCGTGGTGGAGCCTGCCGCGGCACCCGCGCTGGAGGCTTCGATCAGGGCGGGTCAATTTGTGATCAGCAGCGGTCCAAGCTCGGCTATGGGGCGGCTGGACTGCAAGGAAGCCTCGCGCATTGCGCTGAAAGGATTGGCGCAGGATGCGGATGGGTTTGCCCTGATCTCCGAGGAAGAGGCGCAGGCGGCGGTTGAGCGGCTTGCCGAGTTGGGGATTACCTCGACTCCCTCGGGGGCTGCGGGCATTGCCGGATTGCTGAGCGGGGATCGCGCCGATCTGGGCCTGAGCCAGACCTCTCGGGTGCTGGTGATCCTGAGCGAAGGACCCGAGACATGACATTCACAAGCGCAGAGTTCCAGGCACGCACGGCGCGCGCGCAGGAGCTGATGGCTGCTTTGGGCTTTGATGCGCTGCTTTTGACCACCGAGCCCGAGGTGCGCTACTTTACCGGCTTTCTCACCCGGTTCTGGGAAAGCCCGACGCGCCCGTGGTTCGTGATCGTTCCGCAGAGAGGAAAACCCGTTGCCGTGATCCCGTCGATTGGCGTGCCGCTGATGGTGCAGAGCTGGCTGGAGGATATCCGCAGCTGGCGCGCGCCGGATCTGGAAGATGACGGGGTGTCATTGCTGATCTCGACCCTGCGGGAGGTGGCTGGCGACCAGGGCCGTGTCGCGGCCCCCATGGGGCACGAGACCCATATGCGCATGCCTTTGAGGGATCTGGACCGGGTGCGTGGCGCTGTGGACCTGATTCCGGACGAGGGCCTGATGCGTCAGTTGCGCATGGTGAAATCCCCCGCAGAGATCGCGCGCATTGCCGAGGCTTGCGCGATTGCCGATCGTGCCTTTGCGCGGGTTGGAGAGATCGGGCGTGCCGGTGTCGGGCTGGATGCGGTGTTTCGAGGGTTTCAGATGCTCTGTCTGGACGAAGGCGCCGATTGGGTGCCCTATCTGGCCGGTGGCGCGGCGCAGGGTGGATATGGCGATGTGATCTCTCCGGCGACGGATACTCCGCTTGTGACTGGCGACGTGCTGATGCTGGATACGGGCCTCGTGCATGCGGGATATTTTTGCGACTTTGATCGCAACTTTTCGATTGGCCCGCCAAGCGCTGCGGTGCGTGAGGCCCATGCAACGCTGATCGCCGCAACGCGCGCCGGGTTTGCGGCGGCGCGCCCTGGTGCACGTGCCGCCGATCTGTTTCATGCAATGGACAAGATCTGCACCGGCGGTGCGGGGGGCTCTGATGCAGGGCGTCTGGGCCATGGGCTGGGGATGCAACTGACCGAGTGGCCCTCGCTGATCCCGGCGGATCATACCGTGCTGGAGCAAGGCATGGTTCTGACGCTGGAGCCCGGAGTCGACCTGGGGGACGGCAAGATCATGGTGCATGAGGAAAACATCCTGATTACCCAGGACGGGGCGCGATATCTGTCCACACCGGCCGCGCCTGAGATTGCTGTTCTGGAGGGTGGGTGATGGGTTATCCCTATTCCATGCGCGCGCCGGATGGCCCCATTCTGGGGCTGGTTGCATTGCAGACCGATCAGACCATCGAAGGCGATCTGCGGCGGATGTTTCCGATTGAGGCCGAGTTCTATGTCTCGCGCGTGCCCAGCGGGGCCGAGGTGAGTTCGGACATGCTGGCGGAAATGGAGGGCCATCTTGGTCAGGCAGCCGCTCTTTTGCCGCCACAGGTTGGCTATGATGTTGTGGGCTATGGCTGCACCTCGGGCACCGCGCAGATCGGGGCGGATGCCATTGCCCGTCAGGTATGCTCGGGGGCCAGGGCGCGGGCGGTGACAGAGCCGGTCAGCGCATTGGTTGCGGCGTGCAGGTCCCTTTCGATCCGGCGATTGGCGATCCTGTCGCCCTATGTCTCGGAGGTGTCGGCGCGGTTGCGCATGGTGTTGCAGGCTGAGGGCGTTGAGACACCGGTATTCGGCTCGTTCGACGAGGCCGAAGAGGCGCGGGTCGTGCGGATCGACGAGGCCTCGATCGTCGCGGCGATGCGGGATCTCATGGCGGGCGCAGATGTGGATGGATGTTTTCTGTCCTGTACCAATCTGCGCACGCTGGGTGTTGTCGCGCCATTGGAGGCGGAGTTCGACATTCCGGTTCTGTCGAGCAACCTGGTGCTTGGCTGGCATATGGCGGCATTGGCCGGGCTTGACCTGGCACCGGATGCGCCCGGACGACTGGTGCGCGACGCGCGCCTGCCGCAGCCTTAGCGCGGTGCGAAAGCGCGCGTTTCAGACCTTGGGTCTGATTTTCGCCGTGGCTTCGATTTCCAGCAAGGCTTCGTCTTCGACAAGGGCCGAGACGACGACCATCGTCATTGCCGGGAAGTGGCGTCCAAGCACTTTGCGATAGACCTCACCGACTTCGCGCTGATGGGCCAGATAGGTCTTCTTGTCCGTGACATACCAGGTCAGGCGGACGATATCGCTGGCCTCTCCGCCTGCAGCCTGGACCACATCCATGATGTTGCGCAGGGTCTGTTCCATCTGGCTGATGAAATCATGGGCCTCGAACACCTGATCTGCGGTCCAGCCGATCTGGCCTCCGACATAGAGCGTGCCGTCTTCGGACAATACGCCGTTGGCATAGCCTTTGGCCGCTTTCCAGCCTGCGGGTTGGATGATGGTGTGGGTCATGCTGTGTCTCCGAGAAATGAGGTGATTTTGGTGCGCAGATTATCGGGCCAGGGTTCGGGCCTGCCGGTTTTGGCGATGCGCACAAGGGTTGAGTTGGCTACAAAGCGGGTTTCACCGCCACAGGTGGCCTGAAAGCGCAAGCCAAGGCTGGACCGGCCCAGACGCGTGACCTCAAGTCGGATGATCAGCGCGTCGCCATGGCGGCTTGGTGCGCTGAAGCGTGTAGTGATCTCGACCGTGGGAATGTTTGCGGTTTCGTGCAGGATTTCCCAGGGACAGCCCAGTGCCTCGTCAAAGAAGGCTTCGGTGGCGTCATTGATCATCTCGAAATAGCGCGGATAGAACACGATGCCGGCAGGGTCGCAATGCTTGAAGAGCACCTTCTGATGATAGTCAAACGGCATGGATCAGACCCCCAGATAGCGTTCGGTGACGTCATGCGAGAGATTGGCAAAGTCATCCTGCCAGACCGTGCGCCCGCGTTCGATGATCACCGCCTGATCCGCGACGGCGGAGAGTTCGCGGATAGATTTGTCCACCACCAGCAGCGACAGGTTCGTCTCGGCTTTGAGGCGCGATATGGCGGCCCAGATGTCCTGACGCACCACCGGGGCAAGGCCCTCGGTTGCTTCATCAAGGATCAGCAGGGTTGGGTTGGTCATCAGCGCGCGGGCAATGGCAAGCATTTGCTGTTCACCCCCCGAGAGGGAGGCGGCCATCTGGTCGGCCCGTTCCTCGAGGCGGGGAAAGAGGCCTGCGATGCGCTTGACATCCCACTCGCCGGGGCGCGCGGCGGCTATGAGATTTTCATGCACCGTGAGATTGGGAAAACAGCGCCGCCCTTCGGGCACAAGGCCGATACCGGCGCGCGCCGCCTTGTGGGACGGTGTGGCGCCCAGATCGCGACCGGCAAAGATCACCTGCCCCGCGGATTGGGCCAGCATCCGGCAGATCACCTTGATGGTTGTGGTCTTGCCCATGCCGTTACGCCCCATCAGGGCAAGGACCTTGCCTTCGTCAAGGCTGAGATCGACGCCGAACAACGCCTGTGAGGGTCCATAGGAGGCTTGAATTCCGGTCAGGCTCAGAAAGCTCATGCGTCCTCCTCCTCGCCCAGATAGGCGCGGCGCACGTCTGCGTTGGCGCGGATCTCGTCTCCTGTGCCGGTCGCGATGATCTCGCCATAGACCAGCACGCTGATGCGGTCCGCCAGCGCAAAGACGGCGTCCATATCATGTTCGATCAGCAGGATCGGAGCCTCCTGGCGCAGTGCATCCAGAAACCCGGTGAGCGTGCGCGAGCCTTCCGCGCCCAGCCCGGCCATGGGCTCGTCCATCAGGAAGGCGCGGGGTTTGAGCGTCAGCGCAACCGCCACTTCCAGTTGGCGGCGCTGACCGTGAGACAGATCGGCGGTGCGTGTCGCGGCGTGGTCCTGCAGACCGACCCGTTCAAGCGCGCTGCGCGCCGCTTCGATCAGCCCTGCATCCTTGAGGACCGGGCGCCAGAACCGCATGACGCCGCCGTCGCGCCCAAGCGCGCCGAGAACGACATTTTGCAGCACCGTGTATTCCATCGCCAGCGAGCTGATCTGAAAGGTGCGGCCAAGACCAAGCTGCGCGCGCTCCACGGTGTCCAGAGCGGTGACATTCCGGCCATCGAACCTGATCTCGCCGCTATCGGGGGCAAGATTGCCCGCGATCTGTTTGATCAGCGTTGATTTTCCGGCACCGTTGGGGCCGATCAGCGCGTGAATTTCACCCACTCTGAGATCAAGCGAGACAGCGTTGCTGGCCACAAGCGCGCCAAAGGATTTTGTCAGGGCACGGGTTTCAAGAATGGGCTCAGTCATGGGCAACCTCGCGACCTGATACCGCTCCGATCAGCCCTCCGCGCGCAAAGAGCACCACGCCCAGAAGGATCGCACCCACATAGATCAGCCAATAATCCGAGATCCCGCCAAGGTAATGTTCCAGCAGTATGAACAGACCTGCGCCGACAACGGGGCCGAAGAGACGGGCGATACCGCCAAGGATGATGAAGACGATGAACTCGCCCGACATATGCCAGCTGAACATGGTCGGGGCCACAAAGCGGTTGAGATCGGCAAACAACGCGCCGGCCAGTCCGGTGATCGCGCCCGAGATGACAAAGGCCACAAGGCGCAAACGGAAAGCATCGACACCCACGGTCTGCACCCTCTCGACGTTCTGGCGCGCAGCCCCCAGAGCCAGCCCAAATCGCGACCGCGCAAGGCGGGCGGAAAACAGCAAGGCAAGGCCCAGCACCAGATAGGTCAGAGCGAAGAACTGGATCGGATCAAGCGTGTTGAGCCCCGGAAAGCTGTTGCGCACATAGATCGGCAGGCCGTCCTCGCCGCCATAGGCGGGCCATGAGATCGCGAAGTAGTAAAACATCTGCCCAAAGGCGAGCGTGATCATGATGAAATAGACGCCCGAGGTTCGGATCGATAGCGCGCCAATGGCCAGGGCAGCCAGCGCCGAGGCAATCACCGCGACCAACCAGATGATCGGCATGGATTTCGTGCCTTCGATCAGAAAGGGCACCTCCATGATCGGTGTGAAGGTCTGCGCGTGATGGGCAAGAATACCCATTGCATAGCCTCCGATACCGAAAAAGACGGCGTGGCCGAAAGACACCAGCCCGCCCAGACCCAGCACGATGTTCAGCCCGACTCCGGCCAGCGCCAGAATGGCGACCTTGGTGGCCAGCGTGATGGTAAAGGGGTTGCCGGTGAAATGCGCAACAACCGGCACCGCCAGAAGCAGCAGCATGATCGCAGCATTGAGGAACGGTTCGCGGATCATCTCATGCGCTCCCGTATAGGCCGGTTGGCCGATAGATCAGAACCGCCGCCATCAGAATGTAGATCAGCATCGACGCCAGCGCCGAACCGACGGAATTGGCAGCACTTGGATCCATGAAGGCGCTGAACAACACCGGCAACAGGAAGCGGCCCAGAGTGTCCGTCAGCCCCACCAGCACGGCACCCACGAAGGCCCCCTTGATCGAGCCGATCCCGCCAATGACGATGACCACAAAGGCAAGGATCAGCACAGGTTCTCCCATACCGACCTCGACCGACTGAATCGCGCCGACAAGGGCACCGGCAAAGCCCGCCAGCGCCGCGCCCAGAGCAAAGACAACCGTGTAAAGCTTCGAGATATCCACGCCCAGCGCGGCAATCATCTCGCGGTCGGATTCGCCGGCGCGAATGCGAATGCCGATCCGTGTGCGCGAGATCAGCAGGAACAATCCGGCCGCAACAGCCAGACCGATCACGATGATCGCCAGCCGATAGAGCGGGTATGAGAACGCGCCGACGGATACCGCTCCGGACAGCATCGCGGGCACATCGAGATAGAGCGGGAAGGATCCAAACAGCCAGCGCGTGCCTTCCGAAAAGATCAGGATCAGCGCGAAGGTCGCCAGCACCTGATCAAGGTGATCGCGGTCATATAATCGTCGGATCACCGTGATCTCGACGATCGCCCCCATCATCGCCGCCGCGGCCAGCGCTGCCACCAGCCCCAGAACAAAACTGCCGGTCAGCCCGGCGATCGTGGCCGCAGCAAAGGCGCCGATCATATAAAGTGAACCATGCGCCAGGTTGATGATCCCCATGACACCGAAAATCAGCGTGAGGCCTGCCGCCATCAGGAACAACATCAGCCCGAATTGCAGCCCGTTCAGCACCTGTTCGATCAGCAGAAGGATACTCACAGGCCTGCCCCCACGATCAGAGACTTCACGCATGCTGCGCAGCGGGTAAACGTCAGCGCGATCATCCTGCCCTCCCAGCCGTTTTTCGAGGGTGATTGATGAGACATGTTGCCTGGGTCATGCCGTGATATCCGGCAATGTGTGATCGATGAGATCGCGGGCACAGGCAATCAGCGCGGCATTCGAGGGCGCAGGCGTGCCGCCCGGCAGATCCAGAACGTCCTCGAACCCGATGCGCGTGGCAAGGCCCAGACGCGCCGCTTCGATGACACAGGACCACGCGCTTTGCTCCTGCCCATGCAGCAGGACCGGCGTGTGCAACCCACGGGTGCGCAGCATCTCGATGCAGCGTGCCGCCTCGGTGCGCGCAACCGGTCCGGGCACGTCGCGCATTTCAATGAGGATGCGCAAAAGCGAGGTTTTGGGAACTTCGCGGCTCAGCCGTTTGACATCCGCGACCGACCAGACTCCCGCCTCGATGCCGATGCCTCTTTCGTGCATCAGGCTGATGACCTGTGGCGCATCCGGCTCGTTCAGATTGACCGAGACATAATCGGGCAACTCTTCCCAGGCCTGCATCAGCGCATGGCGTTTTGCACCACCCGGCGCGATCCACGCCCCCGTGCCGATACCCACGGGCATCCCCGGGACAGCCTGGCGGATCGCCTTGAGAGCGGCCCCCACATCCGCGGGGGCCAGCGTTTCCGAACTGGCAAGATTGCGGGGATGGACATGAAGCGCATCAGCCCCGGCCTCGCGCGCGGCCAGAGCCTCACGCGCGAGTTCCTGTGGCGTCAGCGGGACGCCCGGGGCCTCAGCCCGG
Source organism: Aestuariivita sp. (assembly GCF_049276915.1). Classification (NCBI taxonomy): domain Bacteria; kingdom Pseudomonadati; phylum Pseudomonadota; class Alphaproteobacteria; order Rhodobacterales; family Paracoccaceae; genus Aestuariivita; species Aestuariivita sp. Next base: position 70,146 of record NZ_JBASXK010000098.1, read on the forward strand.
GTGCGCCCGCCGTTCAGGCAGGCCTGAAGCATGACCATCCGTCTTGCGCCTGCTTACATCTTGCAATCGACGCCATAGGCATCGGTGTGATCCGCAGCCGCCAGACCGACGATGCGGTTGGTGACGGCATCGCCTTCCTTGACGACTTCACGCATATAGATGTTCTGGATCGGATGCTGGTTCGCGCCAAAGGCGAAATCCCCGCGCACCGACTGGAAATCGGCTTCCTTGAGCGCCGCGCGGAATGCATCGGCATCCGACACATCGGCTTTTTCCATTGCGCTCAGCAGCAAGAGTGCCGTGTCATAGCCCTGCGCGGCATAAAGCGAGGGCAGCCGGTCATAGGCTTCCTGAAAGGCTTCGACGAATTCGGCATTGCCCGGAACATCCAGATCCTTGGACCAGTGGGCCGTGTTCTTCACGCCCAGTGCGGCGTCACCAATCGCCCCCAGAATGCCCTGATCAAAGGAAAACGCCGGGCCCATGACGTTCTTTTCCACACCGGATCCGGCGAACTGCTTCATGAAGGAAATTCCCATGCCACCGGGCAGGAAGAAATAGATCGTATCGGCATCCGAGGCGCGCATCTGGGCGATCTCGGCGGCGTAATCCGTCTGGCCAAGCTTGGTATAGACCTCGGCGGCGATCTCGCCTTTGAAGAAGCGTTTGAACCCTGCGATCATGTCCTGACCGGCAGGATAATTCGGAGCCATCAGAAAGACATTCTCGATCCCGTTGTCATTGGCCCAGACCGCTGCCGCCTCGTTGAAGGCGTCATTCTGCCAGCTCACATTGAAGTAATTCGGGTGACAGCCCTTGCCTGCCAATGCGGACGGACCGGCATTCGGAGACAGATAGAACTTGCCCTGCGCAGTTGCGGCCGGGGCCACGGCCAGAGCGAGGTTGGACCAGATGATCCCCGTCATCACGTCGACATTTTCAGCCTGGATTAGTTTGTCTGCCAGTTGCACGGCGATCTCGGGCTTTTGCTGATCATCTTCGATGATCACCTCGACGTCATCGCGTCCCGATTGTTCGATTGCCAGCATGAAGCCATCGCGCACATCGATGCCAAGGCCCGCGCCGCCACCGGACAGGGTCGTGATCATGCCAACCTTGAGGCCCTCGGCAGCACCTGCCGTGGCCAATGCGCTGAGGCATACCGCGGCCATGAGTGATTTCAGTGTCATTCGTTCTTCTCCCATTGAACTATGCGAGGGCTCTTTTGTCCGGTTCACCCGGATCTGTTGCGGGAACCGCCGCGTCACCCTCTTGCCGCGCCGGTCTGAATATCAACCTTGCCCCTCAGGCTTTTGAAGAGCAAGGTTTACCGTCTATCCTTCCTCGCGCAGGCGGAACCGCTGGATCTTGCCGGTTTGCGTTTTCGGCAAGCCCGGAGAGAATTTGACCGAGCGCGGATACTTGTATGGCGCAATCGTCGCTTTGACGTGATCCTGCAGATCCTTGATCATCTGATCGCTTTCGGACTGCCCTGGCATCAGCACGACATGCGCCTCGACGATGGCACCTCGCCCCTCATCGGGAACCCCGATGACCGCGCATTCGGCGACCGCGGGATGGGACAGCAGCGCCGCCTCGACCTCGGGACCGGCGATGTTATAGCCCGACGAGATGATCATGTCGTCATTGCGCGCGGCAAAGTGGAAATACCCATCCTCATCCATCACGAAAGTATCGCCCGTGATGTTCCAGCCATCCTTGACATAAGCCTTCTGCCGTTCATCGGCGAGATACCGGCACCCGGTTGGTCCGCGCACGGCAAGCCTGCCGACCGTGCCGGGCGCGACCTCATTGCCGTCATCGTCGATCACCCGCGCCTGATAACCCCGCACGGGTTTGCCCGTGCAGGCCGGGCGATGATCGTCAAACCGGTTGGTGACGAAGATATGCAGCATCTCGGTTGCGCCGATACCATCCAGCATGGGCTTGCCGGTCTTGGCCATCCAGTCGGCATAAACCGGTGCAGGAAGGGTTTCGCCGGCCGAGACCGCCGCGCGCAGCGATGACAGGTCCGCCCCCGCATCCATCGCCGTCAGCATCGCGCGATAGGCGGTCGGAGCGGTAAAGCAGACTGTCGCTTTGAACTGCTGAATGATCTCGATCATGTTGGGAGGCGTGGCCTGTTCCAACAATGTCGCCGCCGCTCCAAACCGCAGCGGGAATATCGCAAGCCCCCCCAACCCAAAGGTAAAGGCCAGCGGCGGAGAACCGATGAACACGTCATCGGGCGTGACATTCAGCACTTCGCGGGCATAGCCATCCGCGATGATCAGCAGGTCCCGGTGGAAATGCATCGTGGCTTTCGGATCACCCGTTGTCCCGGAGGTAAAACCCAGCAAAGCCACGTCATCGCGCCCGGTGCGAACCGCGTCGAACTGCACGGGCTTTTGCAGGGCAAGCCGGTCAAGCTCGGCGTCATGGTTGGAAGTTCCATCAAACCCGATGACTTTTTTCAGAAACTGGGATGTCTTGGCGCAGGTCACCAGTTCATCCATCAGCCGGGTATCACAGAGCGCAAACTCGATCTCGGCCTTGTCCACGATCGCGCCCAACTCGCCTGCCCGCAGCATGGGCATGGTGTTGACGACAACAGCACCCACCTTCGTGGCCGCAAGCCATGCCGCAACCATGGCCGGATTGTTGGCCGAGCGGATCAGAACGCGGTTGCCGGGCTTTACCCCCAGATCGTCAACCAGAGCGTGGGCCAGCCGGTTGGTCCAGTCGGTCATCTCCTTGTAGGTGCGCCGCCGTCCGTTGCCGATCAGGGCCGTGCGATCACCAAAGCCCTTGGCGACCATGGCATCGGTCATCTCGACAGCCGCATTCAGGTACTCGGGATAGTCAAAGCCATCCAGAAGAAACTCGGGCCATTGGTCCCGTGGCGGCAGGTTGTCCCGTGCGAATGTATCGGTATGCGCAGATGGTCCCAGCATCATTCCCCCTTGGCCAAAGCCCCCAGTGTTTGGCGTGCGATCACCACTTTCTGAACGTCTGTCGCGCCTTCATAGATACGCAGGGCACGGATCTCGCGGTACAGGCTTTCCACGATCTGTCCGCTGCGCACACCGTCGCCCCCATGCAACTGAACCGCGGCGTCAATCACCCGTTGCGCCGCCTCGGTGGCGTGCAGCTTGGCCATGGCAGCCTCGCGCGTGATGCGCGCCGCGCCCTGATCCTTGAGCCAAGCCGCGCGATAGATCAGCAATGCGCTGGTATCCACCTCGACCGCCATATCGGCGATATGTCCCTGCACCAGCTGCAGATCGCAGAGCGGCGCGCCCTGTACCTTGCGACTGGTCACCCGCGCCACCGCCTCATCAAGGGCGCGGCGCGCAAAGCCCAGCGCCGCGGCTGCCACCGTGGATCGGAACACATCCAGCACCGACATCGCGATCTTGAAGCCATCGCCCGGTTTGCCGATCATGGCACCGGCAGGTATCCTGACGTCGCTGAAGCGCAGCGTGGCCAGCGGATGGGGCGCAATGGTTTCAAGCCGTTCAACCACCTCGAAACCGGGCAGGTCCGGCGTGACGACAAAAGCCGAAAGCCCCTTGGCCCCGGGGGCCTCACCGGTGCGGGCAAACAGCGTATAGACATCCGCGATACCACCGTTCGAAATCCAGGTCTTCTCGCCATTCAGCACGAACCCGTTTCCGTCCCGGGTTGCCGTCATGGTCGAGTTGGCCACATCAGAACCCGACTGCGGCTCGGTCAGGGCGAATGCGGAAATCGCGCGCCCCGAGCGCGTCTCATCCAGCCAGCGCTTTTGATCCTCATCTCCGAACAGAGAAATCGCGCCCGTCCCAAGCCCCTGCATCGCAAAGGCGAAATCCGCCAGACCGTCATGGCGCGCAAGTGTTTCGCGGATCAGGCACAAGGTGCGCACATCCAGCGCACCGCCCGAATGCTGAAGCCAGCCGCCCGCTCCGAGAGCGGTGACAAGACCGCGACAGGCGGCATCCACATCCGAATGATCGACAGGCAAAGCCTCGCCGGCCCAAAGATCAAGCGCCTCTGCCAGAGCCCGATGGCGATCCTCGAAGAACGGCCAGTCCAGAAAGGAACGATCAGGCACGGCGCATCCCCTGCTTCTTCTTGCTCAAAATACGGCAGCCCATGCTCAGTCCCCCTCGAAGACGGGTTTTTCCTTGGCGACAAAGGCGTTGTAGGCGCGCTCGAAATCGCCGGTCTGCATGCAGATCGCCTGGGCCTGCGCCTCGGCCTCGATCGCCTGTTCGATCGACATCGACCATTCCTGAGCAAGCATCGTCTTGGTCATCATGTGAGCGAAATTCGGACCTGCCGCGATGCGCGTTGCCCAGGACTGCGCCTCGCTTTCCAACTCGGCTGCATCCACCAGCTTGTTGAAAAAGCCCCAGCGTTCGCCTTCTTGGGCACTCATCGAGCGTCCGGTATAAAGAAGTTCCGCCGCACGTCCCTGTCCGATGATCCGGGGCAGGATGGCGCAAGCCCCCATGTCACAGCCCGCCAATCCGACGCGGGTGAACAAAAAGGCCGTCTTGGCTTCTGGTGTCCCTATCCTCAGATCCGAGGCCATCGCCACGATCGCCCCGGCACCGACGCAGATACCGTCAATTGCCGCGATGACGGGTTTGCCGCAATTGACCATCGCCTTGACCAGATCACCGGTCATGCGGGTAAAGGTCAAAAGCTCTTTCATGTTCATCCGGGTCAGCGGGCCAATGATGTCATGCACATCGCCCCCTGATGAAAAATTGCCGCCGTTCGAGGCAAAGACAACCGCCTTGATCTCATCATCATAGACCAGCGCCCGAAACCAGTCGCGCAGTTCAGCATAACTTTCAAAGGTCAGCGGGTTCTTCCGGTCAGGTCGGTTCAGCGAGATCGTGGCGATCCCGTTCTCCACGTGACTGAGAAAATGTGTGGTTTCATGCGCCATGGCGCTCCCCTTCTGTCATCAAAGCACTCAATTGGTCGGCCATGTGCTGGGCGTCCTGTGCATCCAGCCCGGCAAGGGCCTTGTCGATCCAGGCCTCATGTGCGGCGGCCTGCGTGGCGAACTCAGAGAGCCCTTGCGGTGTCAGCTTTACAGCCGAGGCGCGCCGGTCGCCCTTGACCGGGACGCGCACGACATGGCCCTCTTCGACCAGCCGGTCGATAATGCCCGTGACATTGCCGTTCGAGACGCGCAGCACGCCGGAAAGCTCGGACATCTTCAGCCCGTCGGCATGACGGGACAGGGCCGACATGACGTCAAAGCGCGGCAGGGTGGTTGCATGTTCAAGCCGAAGCTTTTCGCGCAGGTTGTTTTCGATCCCGCGTGTCAGCCGAAGAAGACGCAGCCAAAGGCGCAGCCGCGCCTTGCTGTCGGGTTCTGCGCAGAGTTTGGATGAAGCCAGCGTCATATCTCTCCCCCTGAAACGCTGAGTGCATGGCCATTAACCATGGTTGCCTCAGCACTGGCAAGAAACCGCACCGCCGCGACCACTTCAGCGGGATCGATCATCCTGCGCATCGGGTTGCGCGCTACCAGCCGCGCGGTGGCAGCGTCGCGATCTATGTTGAGATGGGCCATCACGTTGCGAACAGCTTCATCGGCAATTTCAGTATCGACAAATCCCGGGCAGACCGCATTGCAGGTGATGCCCTTGCGTGCCACTTCCTGCGCCAGCGAGCGCACAAGCCCGAGAACACCGTGCTTGGCGGCCGAGTATGCGGCGATATTGGCACCGCCCTGCAGGCTGGCTGTCGAGGCGATGGCAATGAGACGCCCGCCGCTCTGCATGGACTTGAGCGCCTCGCGGAAGGTCAGGAACGTCCCGGTGAGGTTGACGCGCAAAGTGCGCTCCCAATCCTCAAGCGATGTATCGACGACCCGTGTGCCGGCACCCGCGCCCGCGTTTGCAATCACGATATCATAGGGTTGGTCAAACAGAGCTGTGACCTGCGCCTCATCGGTGATGTCGGCAAGGCGAATGGCAATGTTGCCTGCCCGGGCGGTGTCTTCCAGCGGTTCCTTGCGTCGCCCGGCTATGGTGACGTCATGGCCCGAGGCGGCAAAGCTCTGGGCAATCGCGCGCCCGATCCCTGTGCCGCCGCCGGTGACCAGAACGCGTGTCATGCGCGCAACTCTTCGGCCTGCGCCTTGTCGGCCAGGCGCCACATCTGATCACGACCGGCCTCATAGGGTTGGGGCCAATGGGCCAGGCGATCGCCGATCCCTGCCCCTGCGCGCAGCGTCCAATACGGATCGGACAGATGCGGGCGTGCAAGACAGACAAGATCGGCCCGCCCGGCCAGAAGGATCGAATTGACGTGATCCGCCTCGTAGATATTGCCCACCGCCATGGTCGCAATCCCGGCTTCATTCCGGATACGATCCGAGAAGGGTGTCTGGAACATCCGGCCATAGACAGGCTGGGCATCCGTGGTGGTCTGACCGGCAGAGACGTCGACGATATCGGCCCCCGCTTCCGAGAAAACCCTGGCGATCTTGACCGCCTCTTCGGGTGTGACGCCCATGTCGCCAACCCAGTCATTGGCCGAAATCCGCACCGACATCGGCTTGTCTGCCGGCCACACGTCGCGCATCGCGTGAAACACTTCCAGCGGATAGCGCATCCGGTTTTCCAGGGACCCACCGTATTCATCAGAGCGTATATTCGAAACCGGAGAGATAAAGGATGAGATCAGATAGCCGTGGGCTGCGTGCAGTTCGATCATGTCAAACCCGGCGCGATCCGCCATCCGGGCCGAAGCCACAAACTGCGCGGTCACTTCATCCATATCCGCCCGCGTCATCTCGCGCGGGACCGCGTTTTGCTCGGACCATGGGATCGGTGAGGCTGAAATCAGCTCCCAGTTGCCTTCCTTGAGGGGCGCGTCCATGACCTCCCAGCCAAGCTGGGTCGATCCCTTGCGTCCCGAGTGGCCGATCTGACAGCAGATCTTGGCATCTGTTTCGCCATGGACGAAATCGGTCAGACGTTTCCATGCGGCCTCGTGCTCGGGTGCGTACAAACCCGGACAGCCCGGTGTGATGCGCCCGGTATCACTGACGCAGGTCATTTCGGTATAGACCAATCCGGCCCCGCCCTTGGCGCGTTCGCCATAGTGGATCAGGTGCCAATCCGTGGGGGTGCCATCGACCGCCTTGTATTGCGCCATGGGCGAGACCACGATGCGGTTGCTCAACTCCATCTCGCGCAGCTTGAACGGCGCGAACATCGGCACGCGCACCGGCTCGTTCGGGCCGACGCCTGCTTGGGTCTGGAACCAGCGTTCTGCGCTTTCCAGCCACTTCGGATCGCGCTCGCGCAGGTTTTCGTGACTGATCCTCTGAGACCGTGTCAGCAGCGAATAGTTCAGCTGGACCGGGTCGAGATCGAGATAGCGTTCGACATCCTCGAACCACTCCAGAGAGTTGCGGGCCGCGGATTGCAGACGCAGAACCTCAAGACGGCGTTCATCTTCATAGCGGGCAAAGGCCTGCTCGAGTGTAGGTTCATCCGTGATCAGATGCGCCAGCGCCGCGGCACTTTCCATGGCAAGCTTGGTACCCGAACCGATAGAGAAATGCGCTGTCGCCGATGCATCCCCAAGCAGCACGACGTTTTTATGGGCCCATTTCTCACAGAGAACGCGCGGGAACTGAATCCAGGCCGAGCCACGGATGTGGTTGGCATTGGTCATCAGCGCGTGCCCGTCGAGGTAATCCTTGAAAATCTCTTCGCAGGTGGCGATGGTTTCGGCCTGCGTCATGTTTCCGAAGCCGAAATTCTCGAAGGTTTCCGGCTGGCACTCGATCAGGAATGTCGCCGTATCATCATCAAACTGATAGGCGTGCACCCAGATCCAGCCCTTGTCGGTCTTCTCGAAGATGAAGGTGAAGGCATCATCGAATTTCTGATGCGTGCCCAGCCACATGAAATAGCAGGTGCGCACGTCGATATCGGGTTTGTAGGTTTCCTTGAATTCCATCCGCGTCTTGGAGTTCAACCCGTCCGAGGCCACGACCACATCATAGTCGTCCATGTATTCCGAGGCGGCCAGCACTTCGGTCTCAAAGCGCATCTCGACGCCCAGTTCGCGCGCACGCTCCTGAAGCAGCAAAAGCAGTTTCTTGCGGCCGATGCCGCAAAAGCCATGTCCCGACGAGACCAACTTTTGACCCTTGTGATGCAGCGCAATGTCATCCCAATATGCGAAATGCTCGCGGATCGAGGCCGCACTGACCGGATCATTGGCCGCCAGATTGTCCAGCGTTTCATCCGACAGGACAACGCCCCAGCCAAAGGTATCATCCGGCCGGTTGCGTTCCAGCACGGTCACCTCGGCATCTGGTTGACGAAGCTTTAGCGTAATGGCGAAATACAGCCCGGCGGGACCACCACCCAAACACAGCGCTTTCACGGCATTCTCCCCAATGATCGAAGTTGAGACGACAGCGTAACCTGTCAGTCGCAAATTTCAAGGTTAAAACTTCAAGCTTAAAATAATCTGCGCGCGCGCCGCAGGAGGATCTCCTGCAGCTTGGCGGATTTCTGGACTCCGAAACTCTGGACACAAATGTCTAGACAGACTCACCTCCCTGCGCCTAGCGTTGAAAAAACTGCACTGCGGGAGGATATCGAATGAAATCTCATTATCGCGTTGTCGTGATCGGTGGTGGCGTTGTCGGCGCTTCGGTCCTTTATCATCTGGCGAAACTTGGCTGGTCCGATGTTTGCCTGATCGAACGCAAGATCCTGACCGCCGGGTCCAGTTGGCATGCTGCGGGCGGGTTTCATGCGCTGAACGCAGATCCCAACATTGCCGCGCTGCAGGCCTATACCATCGACCTTCTCAAGCAAGTGGAGGCCGAAAGCGGCCAGTCCATCGGCATGCACATGACTGGCGGTCTGATCGTCGCCTCGACTCCGGATCGTTGGGAATGGCTGCAATCGGCGTATCGCACCTTCCAGTCAATCGGGATCGAGGATTGCCGTCTGTTGACCGCCGAAGAGGCTGGCGCGTTGAACCCGGTCATGAGCACACATGGTATTCTGGGCGCGATGTGGGCTGACCGCGAGGGGCATGTGGACACCACCGGCACGGTGCATGCCTATGCAGGTGCTGCCAGGAAGCGCGGAGCAGAGGTGATCGAGAACAACCGCGTGCTGGAACTGAACCAGACCGCAGATGGCTGGGAGGTTGTGACCGAACAGGGCACGATCCACACGGAACATGTGGTCAATGCCGCGGGTCTTTGGGCCAAGCAGGTGGGCCGGATGGCCGGTATCGAACTGCCTGTCTCGCCTCTCAACCATCACTACCTGATCACCGATACGATCCCCGAGGTCGCGGCACAGGAAAAAATGCTGCCCCTGACCGCTGACCTGGAAGGGTTCACCTATATGCGCCAGGACCAGAAGGGCATGCTGCTGGGCATTTACGAGGTGAACCACGAGCACTGGATGATGGACGGCGCACCCTGGGAGTACGGCTTTGAGCTGCAACAGGAAGACCCAGACCGCATCGAACATGAGCTGAGGCTGGGCTTTGAGCGCTATCCCTGCCTGCAGGATGTCGGCATCAAGACCTGGGTCAATGGTGCCTTCACCTTTTCACCGGATGGCAATCCGCTGGTCGGCCCGGTACGCGGCAAGAAAGGCTATTGGTGTGCCTGTGCGGTTATGGCCGGTTTCCTGCAAGGTGGTGGCGTCGGCAAGTCGCTGGCCGAGTGGATTATCCACGGCGAACCGGAAGAAGACGTGTTCGGCATGGATGTCGCGCGCTATGGCGATTACGCGGGCAACAAGCGCTATATCAAGGAAACCACGGGCCAGTTCTATTCGCGCAGGTTCGTGATGACCTATCCGAACGAACAATTGCCCGCGGGCCGCCCGATGAAAATGGCCCCCGCCTATGACGCAATGACCTCTGCAGGCGCGCAATGGGGCGTGAGCTATGGTTTGGAGGTGCCGCTTCTGTTCGCCCCCGAGGGTTTTGCCGAAACCCCCAGCCTGAAACGGTCCAACGCCCATGAGCATGTGGCCGAAGAATGCCACGCGGTCCGCCGGGACTGTGGGCTGCTGGATATCTCGGGGTTTTCCCGTTTTGAGATATCGGGCCCCAATGCGCGGAAATGGCTGGACCGTATCCTGGCCTCAAGGCTCCCGGGGCCCGGGCGAGCCCGACTGGCACCCATGATTGGTGAAACCGGACGTCTCAAAGGTGATCTGACCGTTTTCAACTGGGGCGATGGCCGGTTCTGGATCATGGGCAGCTATTACCTGCGCGCTTGGCATATGCGCTGGTATCACAACCATATCGAGGACGGCGTCACGATCACGGATCTGTCGGATAAGGTGGTCGGCTTTTCTCTGTCAGGTCCAAAATCGCGCGAAGTTCTCGAACGAGCCGCCGAGGCCGATGTCGGTGCCCTGCCCTTCATGGGCTGTGCGCAAATGGATGTGGGGCTGGCGCGTGCGCATGTCGCGCGCCTGTCGGTGACGGGCGAGCTTGGCTATGAGATCAATGTCCCCGCCGCGCATCACATTGCCCTGCGCCGCAGTTTGCTGGAAGCCGGGGCCGATCTGGGCATCCGGGAGTATGGGTTTTATGCGCTGAACTCGCTGCGGCTGGAAAAAAGCTTTGGTATCTGGAGCGCCGAATTCACCCAGGGCTATACTCCCGGGATGACCGGCATGGATCGCTGGATAGACTGGGACAAGGGTGATTTCATCGGCCGCGATGCCGCTTTGGCCGAACGGGATGGTAATGGCCCAAGCCGCAAGTTGGTGACGCTGGAAATTGAAGCCGTCGGAGCCGATGCCACAGGCTATGAGCCGATCTGGAGCAAAGGCAGGCGCGTCGGTTTTGTCACCTCTGGCGGTTATGGGCATACGATTGGCAAATCGCTGGCCATGGCTTTGGTGGAACCCGACCATGAAACGCCCGGCACAGATCTGTCGGTTCATGTCGTCGGTGTCGAGCGGGCTGCCAAGGTCATCGCCGCATCGCCCTATGATCCGAACGGAAAGGCAATGCGAGCATGACCACCGACGCCCCAACCCGCAAAGGCCGTCAGCGGCGCGCTCTTGAGGCCGCCACACCGGTCCGCCGCGTCAATTACCGCAACCTGCGCAACCCGTTCCCGCGGATGAAAATCTTTTCCGATGACGAGGTGCAGGGTATCCACGACGCCGCTCTGGACGTGCTGGAAGACCTTGGCATCAGGATCCTGCTACCTGAGGCCCGCGAGATCTATGCCAAGGCCGGCTGTCGCGTGGATGACGACGATATGGTCTACATCGGGCGCGATGTGGTGAGCGAGGCTCTGAAGACAGCGCCCCCTTCCGTGACTTTGCGCTGCGCCAACCCGGATCGCGATATCCTTTATGAACCCGGCGCACTGATGTTCGCGGCCGGGGCCGGGGCGCCACATGCCACGGATCTGGAACGTGGACGCCGCCCCGGGACCAACCGGGATTTCCGCGAGTTCACGCAGATTGTTCAGCATTTCGACGTGTTGCCGATCCTTGGCCCCGTAGTCGAGCCGCAAGACATACCGATGCACCTGCGCCACTATGCCTTCATGGACGCTCAACTGACCCTCTCGGACAAGTTCCCGTTCATCTATGCGCGCGGCACCCCTCAAGCCGAAGAATGCTGGGAGATGCTCTGCGATTTCCACGCGCTGAGCCGGGATGAGTTCGAAGCCGATCCGCACAGCTATACGATCATCAACACCAACTCACCCCGCCAGATCGACGTGCCGATGGCGCAAGGGTTGATCGATTTCGCCCGCGCGCGACAATTGTCGATTGTGACGCCCTTCACCCTGATGGGTGCCATGGCGCCGATCACGGTTGCGGGCGCGCTGACGCTCAGCCATGCCGAGGCCCTCGCGGCGATCGCCTTGACGCAAATGGTGCGCCCGGGTGCGCCGGTGTCCTATGGCACTTTCACGTCGAATGTGGACATGAAATCCGGAGCACCCATTTTTGGCACCCCCGAACATCTGCGCGCCTCTGTCGGGGCGGGACAACTTGCCGACCTGATCGGCCTGCCCTGGCGGTCCGCCTCGGGCTCTGCCGCCAATCTGGGTGATGCACAGGCGGCCAACGAAACGCAATTTGGCGTCTGGGGCAACCTGCTGGCCGGAGCCACGGTGATCGTCCATGCGGCAGGCTGGCTGGAAGGCGGGCTGACAGTGTCCTATGAAAAGCTCATCACCGATCTTGAGGTTCTGCAATCCATGGCCGAACTTTGCGTCCCCACACCCGCCGATGCGGCGGCGCGCGCCGTAAGCGCCCTGGCAGACGTGCAGCCTGGCGGTCATTTCTTTGGAACCACCCACACGATGGAGCGCTACCAGACCGAGTTCTATGCACCACTTGTGCATGATTTTTCCAACTTTGGCACCTGGACGGATCGCGGCGCACAAGATGCAACACAGCGCGCCACGGCGATCTGGAAAGCGATCCTGGAAAAGGACGCCCGCCCGGCGATCGACCCGGACAAGACGGACGCGCTGATGGGCTATATCGCGCGGAAATCAGAGGCAGGCGGCGCACCGCCTTTGGGCGGATGAACAGGAACCTGCGAAATCCCATCCTGCATCGGGACGACCCAGACCGGGAACCGCTGGCAGGCAACGTAAAGGTCACCCGCCAGGACTGGCTGGACACGGCAATGGATGTGTTGATCCAGGATGGGGTGGACCAGGTCAAAATCCTCGCCCTGGCAGAAGCGATGGGCGTGTCGCGCTCGTCCTTCTACTGGTATTTCGGCTCACGTCAGGATTTGCTCGATGCTCTGCTGAACCATTGGCAAAAGCGAAACACCGCCGCCATGGTCGCTCAGGCAGAAGCACCCGCGCAGACGATCACGGCTGCGGTCTGCAATGTCTTTCGCTGCACGGTAAACCCGGCGCTGTTTGATACGGCTCTGGATTTCGCAATCCGCGACTGGGCACGCAGAGAGGAGAGCGTGCGCGATCTGCTGCATGCCTCAGACGGTGCGCGAGAGGCCGCTCTTACGGCGATGTTTGCGCGCTATGGATATCCCGGGCCAGAGGCCGAGACCCGTGCCAAGGTGCTGTATTACATGCAGCTGGGCTATGATTTCGCAGGCCGACCCGAACCAGCACAGACCCGCCTCGATCGGGTGCCGGAGTATTTGCGCATCTTCACCGGGCGTGAACCACAACATGGCGAATTCGAGGAATTCGCAGCTTATGCTCACAGCTTCCAGAGCTTTGCAGAAACAGGAGACACCTGATGCCTACCAACCCAGACGCCATCATCATCGGTACCGGTGTCATCGGAGCGGCGATTGCCTTTGAGATGTCAAAAGCCGGCTGGAACACCCTTTCGGTCGATCGCAACACGCAAGCCGGGCATGGATCAACTGCCGGATCTTGCGCGATCATACGCATGCATTATTCAACCTATGACGGGACAGCCTTCGCCTGGGAGGGATACCATTACTGGCGCGACTGGGAGGAATACCTGGGACTGCCGACGGGCACGCCGCTGGCCCGGTTCCGCGAAACCGGCTGCATGACGATGAAGACCAAGGCCAACGGATATCTCGAAAAACACATGAAATATTCCGACGAGCTCAACTGCCCCTATGAGGAACTGACAGCCGAGCAGGTAAAAGCGCGCCTCCCCATCTATTCACTCCAAAGCTTCGCACCGGCGAAAAGGCTGGATGATCCGGGCTTTGGCCAGCCCAACGGCACCCAGATGGGAGGCGCGGTCTTCTGGCCCAATGGCGGCTATGTGACTGACCCCGCGCTTTCGGCTCAAAACCTGCTTGAAGCGGCAAAACAGCACGGAGCGCAGGTGCGCGGCGGTGTCGAAGTGGCTGAAATCCTGCAATCTGGCGGCCGGGTTACGGGTATCCGACTGGCCGATGGAGAGCAGATCCATGCGCCTGTCGTCATCAACGTGGCAGGCCCCGGCTCGTCCCACATCAACTCCCTGGCCGGAGTAGACAACGAGATGACCATCGCCACCCGCCCGCTGCGCCAGGAAGTCGTGCATGTTCCCGCACCCGAAGGGTTCGATTTCGAAACAAATGGAACCATAGTCTCGGACAGCGACATCGCCTGCTATGTGCGTCCCGAACAGGGCAATCACATCCTGATCGGGTCGGAAGACCCGGAATGCGACGCGCATTACTGGACCGAGAACGACACCGATTTCGACCAGAACTTTACCGAGCAATGGACAACCCAAGCCATGCGATATGCCCAACGCGTCCCCTCTCTGGGCATCCCCTCCCGGATGAAAGGCGTGGTGGATCTCTATGACGCTTCAACGGACTGGATTCCGATTTATGACGGAACTTCTCTGGGGGGCTACTACATGGCCTGCGGGACCAGCGGAAATCAGTACAAGAACGCCCCCATCGCCGGAAAAATGATGACTGCGCTGATCGAGTATTGCGAGGCGGGCAATGATCATGACGCGGCACCCCTGCAATTCACCCTGCCCTACCTGCAACGCTCGATCGATGTGGGCTTTTACTCGCGAAAGCGCCCGATCAACACGGAGTCAAGCTTTTCAGTCCTGGGCTGAAGGGGGCTCTGCCCCCGGCCTGCGGCCTCCCCCGGGGGATTTGAAACCAGAAAGAAATGCAACCCCGCTGCTTCTTTCTGGTCCAAAATACCCCTCACCCAGCGTCGGTTTTGCCACGCCGATCCGAGCGGAGCGCTGCATAGAGCACATGGGTGCGCCAGCGCCCGGCAATCTGCAGATAGGATTGAGCCACGCCTTCGTATTTGAACCCCGAAGCCTCGAGCAATCCGCGAGAGGCTTTGTTCTCGGGCAGACAGGCCGCCTCGATGCGGCTGAGATCAAGACGGGTGAAGGCATGATGGACCACGGCACCAATCGCCTCGCGCATATAGCCTTCGCGCGCGAAAGGCGCGCCCGTCCAATACCCAAGCGTTCCAGCCTGGGCAGGCCCGCGGCGAATGTTGTCCAGAGTGATGGCCCCCATCAGCGCCTCATCCGAGCGCCGCACAAGAAACAGCGGCATTGCCGAGCCATTCGCGATGGAGCGGGCAGCCCAATAGACGCGATTGGTAAAGGCTTTGCGGGTCAGGTGATCATCAGCCCATTCCGGCTCCCAGGGGATCAGGAATTCCTGGCTGTCACGCCTGAGCGCAGCCCAGGAGCGGAAATCCGAATGGGTCGGAGGACGCAACGTGAGGCGGTCCGTCTCGATCTTGAGCTTGCGTTTGGAAAGAAGCATCACCAAAGGCTCACGCGTCAGGCCGCGCGCCTTTCACGCAAATCTTCCAGGCTGGGCGCGCGTTCGACCGGGCCATAAAGCGCCAGGGCTGCCGGAGCATTTGCGGCGATCTCTGCCGCGAAATCCCGCACGTCGCCCGTGGTGACCGCATCAATGCGCGCGATCGTGTCATCGAGGCTTGGCACATCGCCCCAGATCTGCACCAGCCGCGCCAGTCTTTCTGCGCGGTTGGAGGGGCTCTCGAGCCCCATGAGCATACCGGCTTTCATCTGGGCGCGCGCGCGCGCGACCTCTTCGGGGCTCATTGTGTCGGCGGCGCGTTTCATCTCGTCGATGGTGATATGGGCCAGTTCGGCGATCTGATCCCCGGATGTGCCCGCGTAGATCATCGTGGTTCCGGTATCGGCATACGCTCCGGTCTGGGCGAAGATCGTATAACACAGGCCCCGGCGTTCGCGCACTTCCTGGAACAGGCGCGACGACATGCCCCCGCCCAGCGCGCTGGAGTAGATCTGTGCAGTATAGATAGCATCATCGCGATACCCCGGGCCTTCGAAAGCCAGTGCGAAATGGGCCTGTTCGAGGTCTTTGGCACGCCGGGCTTCGCCCCCGATGAACCGGGCGGGATCAACCTCGAAGCTGCCCCGCGGTGTCATCTCGCCGAAGTAACGTGTTGCCAATTCAACAAGCGCGTCGTGATCCACGGCACCGGCAGCAGAGAGGATCATCTCGCCGGGTCCATAGTGCTCGCCGACAAAGGTCGAGAGATCGTCGCGCGAAAATCCACGCACGCGGTCACTGGGGCCAAGGATTGTGCGCCCCAGCGGCTGGTCGCGATAGCTTTCTTCCTGCAGCCAGTCGAAAATCACATCATCGGGCGTGTCATGGGCCTGACCGATCTCCTGAAGGATCACGCCCCGCTCGATCTCGATCTCGGCAGGATCAAAGACCGGATTGAGGACGATATCGGCAATCACATCCAGTGCAAGGGTCACGTCATTTTCCAGAACCCGTGCGTAATAGGCGGTCACCTCGCGGGACGTATAGGCGTTGATATAGCCCCCCACATCCTCGATCGCTTCGGCAATCTGCAATGCGGTCCGACGCTTGGTGCCTTTGAACGCCATATGTTCAAGGAAATGCGCGATACCGTTTTGTTCCAGGCGCTCATGGCGCCCTCCTGCGGTGATCCACACGCCGATGGCTGCGGATTTGAGGCCGGGCATGTATTCCGTCACAAGACGGAAACCATTGGGCAATGTGTGTTGTCTGACTGTCACTTGGATCGTGCGTCCCTGATGTGGTTTTCGATGCTCGTCAGATCGTTGGCGATCCGGGTCACCCGTTCTGGTCTGTCATACAGGTCTCCCATGCGGGGGGGAAGAGGTGGATAGACCCCGCTGGCCTCTTCGACCGCCGCGGGGAATTTCGCCGGATGCGCGGTGGCAAGGGTGATCATTGGCACACTGGGCTCGCGCAGCGCTTCGCCCACTGTCACGCCGATGGCGGAATGGGGGCACAGCAACTCGCCGCTGGCCTTGAGCCAGTGATCAATCGCGGCTGTCGTCTCGGGTTCGGAAACACGGCCCGAGACATAGGTCTCGTTCAGCGCCTGCAATGCACCCTGGCTGACGTCGAAACCGCCAGTTCTGAGTTCGTCCATCAATTGCGCCACGGCAGAGCCATCCCGGTCATAGGCGTCAAACAGGGCGCGTTCGAAATTGGAACTGATCTGTATGTCCATCGAGGGGCTGATCGAGGGGATCGTCTCGCCCTTGTGATACCCTTGCCCCGACAGGCAGCGGTGGAGGATGTCATTCTGGTTCGTCGCCACAACCAGCTTGTCGATCGGCAGCCCCATCCGTTTGGCGATCGACCCGGCAAAAACATCACCGAAATTGCCCGTCGGGACCGCGAAGCTGACCGCGCGATGCGGCGCGCCCAGCGACACGGCGGAGGAGAAATAGTACACCACCTGCGCCAGCACCCGCGCCCAGTTGATAGAGTTCACGCCAGCCAGGCCAACGGCATCCCGGAACGCGAAATCGTTGAACATGTCTTTGACCCGTGCCTGACAATCGTCAAAGTCACCGGTCACCGCCAGCGCATGCACGTTGTCTTCGCTTGGCGTGGTCATCTGGCGGCGTTGCACTTCGGATACCCGCCCGTGCGGATAGAGGATGAAAACATCCACCGAATCCAGCCCGCGGAACGCCTCGATCGCAGCTGACCCCGTATCGCCGCTGGTGGCACCGACGATGGTCACGCGCTGATTACGGCGTTTGAGTTCCGTCTCGAACAGCTGGCCAATCAGTTGCATGGCGAAGTCTTTGAATGCCAGCGTCGGTCCGTGGAACAATTCCAGCAGGAAATGGTTCTCGTTGAGCTGTTTCAACGGTGCGCGCGCGGCATGGCCAAAGCCGGCATAGGCGCGCTCGATACATCCCCGGAACTCGTCATCCGCAAAGCTTTCGCTGACGAATGGACGCATGACGCGAAAGGCCACCTCTTCGTATGACAAACCGGCCAGCGACGCGATGTCATCCGTGCTCATCTGTGGAATTTCAGCCGGCACATAAAGGCCGCCATCGCGGGCCAATCCGGTCAGCATCGCCTCGTTGAATGTCATCTCCGGGGCTTGTCCCCGTGTCGAAATATATTTCATCGCCTTCAGCTTTGCGGTTGGGCGCGCGAGCGCCACAGGAAGCTTGCCGTCATCATGATCCAGATCGCCGCGAGGGAGAACCATGTGATCGCGTATTGCAAGTGATCATTGGGAATACCAGCAGTGTCCACCGGCAGCGGCGTCACCGTGGGGTCTGTTTCCGACTTGGCAATGACCAGCAGTTCTTCGGTATCAAGATATGCGGCCATTGCAGCAACATCACGCGCGAACCAGGTGTTGGCAGCCAGATCGGGGTCCGGCGTGAACCCGTCCGTTTCACGCGGCCAGTGCAGATTGCCGATGACCTCGGCGCCCCCCTGGCTGCGCGCATCGTTCTTGGCGTCATCGGGGACAAAGCCGCGGTCAATCAGGATGCGACGCCCGTCCTCGGTCTCGAAAGGAGAGATGATGCGAAAGCCTGGGCCAACACGCTTGATCGAAACCAGAACGTGGATTTCTTCGGGCAGGATCGTTCCCTTCGCCACAACCGGGGCATAACGATCGGTTTGTGGGTCGGCACGCGCCGGGAGCGGCAGGGGATCTGATTGGATACGGCTTTCGATCTCGGCAAGGATGCCCTCTTTCCATGCCAGACGCTGCATCTGCCAGACACCCAGCGACACGAGAATCCCTGCACCGGTCAGACCAAAGATCAGAAGAAACATCAGACGGCGCATGGCGGCCGCTCATCCCCTTTGATTGAAAAAGCGCGCGGAGACCGCGCGCTTTTGAATGATACTGCGCTCAGGCAGGTCGTTTAGTGCGTGCCCGGCATCTGTGCAACGCCCCAGATGTAGACGGCAAAGAACAGGAACAGCCAGACCACGTCGACAAAGTGCCAGTACCAGGCGGCTGCTTCGAATCCCACGTGCTTTTCGGAGGTGAAGTCACCTCTCATCGCGCGCAACCAACATACGAACAGGAAGATCGTTCCGATGATCACGTGCAAGCCGTGGAAACCCGTTGCCATGAAGAAGTTCGAGAAGAACTTGTCGTTGCCGAATTCCCAGCCCTTATACAGCAGGTAGGAATACTCGTAAGCTTGCAGCACGGTGAATGCGATGCCCAGGACGATCGCGATGCCAAGGCCCCAGACGAGGTCCTTGCGGTTGTTTTCATGGACCAGCGCATGGTGCGCCCATGTCACCGCACAGCCCGACAACAGCAGAACCAGCGTGTTGATCAGCGGCAGATGGAATGCGTCCACATGATAGATCTCGGGCTGGACATAGGACGTTCCTGCATACTCGCTCATCGGATAGATCGCGTGTTTGAAGAAGCTCCAGAACCAGGCTGCGAAGAACATCACCTCGGACATGATGAACAGGATAAAGCCATAGCGCAGACCGATGCGCACCACCGGCGTGTGATCACCCTGGCGGCTTTCCAGCACCACCTCGGACCACCATCCGAACATGGTGTACAGAACGGCGACAAAACCGATCAGGAACATGAACGGTGTGACCCCATGCATCCAGAGCACCGCCCCAAACAGCATGAAGAATGCGGAAACGGCGCTCAGAAGCGGCCAGATAGAAGGGTTCAGAATGTGATAGTCGTGGTTTTTAGCGTGCGCCATGTCGAGTTGTCCCTCAGATGGAGGCCTTAGTTTGTTGTTGTTTCAACCGGTTCCCCGATCGCAGCATAGCTCTCGGGCAGGTCGATTTCGTAGAATGTGTATGACAGAGTTATCGTATGCACGAACTTGCCTTCCCGATCCGCAACGATTTCAGGATCGACAAAGAATGTCACAGGCATTTCGACGCGCTCCCCGGGTGCGAGAACCTGTTGCTCAAAGCAAAAACACTGGATCTTGTAAAAGAACCCGCCCGCTTCGTAGGGCGTGACGTTATAACTGGCCGAGCCTGCAACAGGGCGATCGGTGGGATTGTACGCCTCGTAAAAGGCCAGACCCGTTTCACCGATCCGCAAGGTCATCTCGCGTTCAACCGGACGAAACTCCCATGGCATGTCCCGGTCCAGCGACGCATCAAAGCGCACCTTGATGGTCTGATCCAGAATATCCTCGGGGCCGGCTTCTGCCACGTCCGTTGCACCACCAAAACCCGTCACACGGCAGAACCAGTCGTAAAATGGCACTGACGCCCAGGCGAGACCGCCCATGAAGACAACGACACCGACAGTCTGCAAAACGGTCTTGCGCGGTCCATCCAATGTCATTGTTCGATCTCCTGTCTCATGGCTTCGAAATCGCCATTCGTCACTTTGACAACCGTCAGTCCAAAGACCACGGCAATCAGCATGGCCAGCGCCAGACCGACCCCCAGGTTGCGCCCGAACCGACGTTTGTGGATCTCATGCTCGACCTTGATCGCCATCACCAACCTCCCAGCCCGAAGGGTGCCAGAACGGCTTCGGCCAGAATCGCGCCGAAATGCAAAAACAGAAAGAGCAGCGAGAGTTTGAAAAAGCTTTTCTCGACGGCAAAGTTATCGGCCTCGCTCATGGCTTCATCGCGCCGCCAGATCTGGAACGCGCCTTTCAGGAACAATGCATTCAGGATGACGGCCGCAACGAGGTAAATCGGCCCGCCAATCGAGGTGAATGCCGTGCCAATCGCCAGGATCGCCAACAAAATGGTGTAACCCAGAATGTTGTTTCGCGTGGTGCGACGCCCATGCGTGACCGTCAGCATCGGCACGCCTGCATCATCATAATCAGACCGCATGAACAGTGCCAAAGCCCAGAAATGCGGCGGCGTCCAGATGAAGATCAGCGCGAACATGAGCCAGGGCTCGATGCTCATGGAACCCGTTGCCACAACCCAGCCGATCACCGGCGGGAAGGCCCCTGCCGCGCCACCGATAACGATGTTCTGGGGCGTGGAGCGCTTGAGCCACATCGAATAGATGACGGCGTAAAAGAAGATCGTGAAGGCCAGCAAGAATGCGGCAAGCAGGTTGGCCGCCAGCGCCAGCATCACCACCGAAAAACCCGAGAGCGCCAGGCCGATCTGAAGCGCATCCTGCGGGTCGACTTTCCCGGACGGGATCGGACGCTTCCGGGTGCGGCGCATCACAAGGTCGATATCCGCGTCCCACCACATGTTCAGCGCGCCAGACGCCCCTGCCCCGATCGCGATGAACAGGATCGACGCAAATGCAATCATCGGATGAACGGCAATCGGCGCTGCCAAAAGACCAACGAGCGCGGTGAAGACCACCAGCGACATGACCCGCGGCTTGAGAAGCGCGAAGTAATCGCCAAAGCTGGCTTCAGCTTCGTCTGGCCTTCCGTTCAGGCTTGCGTCAGTCATCTATCGCTCCCGAAAAATGCAGTGTTTGCATCTTTGCAAAGACGGTTGTGCGCCGCGCGGGATGTGCGCGACGCGTCAGGCTTAGTTTGCGGCAACCTGGTAGGTCAGCGGCTTGCCGGCATATTGCTCGATCGCGCCCTGCAGCCAGGAGTCGTATTCTTCCTGGGTCACGACTTCAACGGTGATGGGCATATAGGCGTGGTCTTTGCCGCAAAGCTCGGAACACTGGCCAAAGAAAATGCCGGTCTTCTCCGCCTTGAACCACAGCTCGGCCAGACGACCCGGCACGGCGTCCTGCTTGACGCCAAAGGACGGGATGGTCCAGCTGTGGATCACGTCGGCTCCGGTTACCTGCATCACGACGATCTTGTTGACCGGAACGACCACGCGGGTATCGGTTGCCAACAGGTATTCATCATCATTGTAGCCGTATTCGCTGAGGTCTTCGCGCGCCAGCATGAAGCTGTCGAAGTTGAACTCGTGATCAACATACTCATAGCCCCAGTACCACTGGTACCCGGTGACCTTGATCGTGATATCCGCTTCGGGAATCTCCTGCTGCTTGAACAGAACCGGCAGCGAGAAGGCGCCGATAAACACCAGGATCACGATTGGCACCACGGTCCATGCGATTTCGATCGGCGTGTGGTGGGTGAAGGTGGCCGAAGTCGGATTGGCGCGGCGGTTGTAGCGCACGATGCACCAGATCAGCAGAGCGGTCACGAAAACGCAGATCACCGTGATGATGACCAGAAGCAGCCAATCGAGCGAGTGTATATCCCGCGCCAGTTCTGTGGCGGCAGGTTGAAAGCCGGTGCCGCCGGGCACAGGCTTGCCAACAAGCCCGCCCTCCTGAGCAGCAGCTGGCAGCACGGAAAGGGCAGCGAAAAGCCCTGAAAGCGAGAAAGCATTCTTCATCTTATCTGTCCTGATCGGTTGATCGCGTCCTGAAGGAAACCGGGAGGGATTCTTTGTCTACCCTCGCCATTGTCTTTGGCCATGGTAGAAATCATATTCCCTCTGACAGTTAAAGACTGCTGCTTGCGTCAAACGGACGCTTTTCTTGAATTAATTCCTGTCCCGAGGTCCATGTTCCATGCCCCAAGAGTCTTTTCGCCCGTTTTCCAACGTTGTTTCGCAGGAAACCGCCCTGAAAATCCTGCGCGCAGCGACGTTGGGGGCCGATGATGGTGAGCTGTTTTTGGAACGCCGGCGTTCGGAAGCCTTGGTTTTCGACGATGGGCGCTTGAAAACAGCCAGTTTTGATGCCTCCGAAGGGTTCGGGCTGCGTGCCGTGCGCGGAGAAGTGTCGGGCTATGCCCATTCCACCGAACTTTCCGAGGCCGCATTGCGACGCGCTGCCGAGACAGCCCGGCTGGCCGTGGGCGATGGTGGCGGCACGCTGGCAGAGGCACCGCAAGCCACAAATCGGCGGCTTTACACGGATGAAGACCCGATCGCGGGGGTGGATTTCCCGGTCAAGATCGAAACCCTTCGCGAGATCGACGCCTTTGCCCGCGATCTTGATCCGCGCGTCGTTCAGGTGTCGGCCACATTGGCGGCCTCCTTGCAGGAGGTCGAAATCCTGCGCCCCGATGGCATCAGCGTGCGCGACGTGCGACCGATGACGCGGGTGAACGTGTCCGTCATTGTCGAAGAAAATGGACGGCGCGAATCCGGCTCGGCCGGCGGCGGAGGGCGCGTTGGCCTGGACGGATTGATTGATCCGGCCGATTGGCAGCAAAAAGCCCGCGAAGCGCTGCGCGTGGCTGTCGTCAATCTGAGCGCCGAGGCCGCTCCGGCCGGTGTGATGGATGTGGTGCTTGGCCCCGGCTGGCCGGGTATCCTGTTGCACGAAGCTGTCGGACACGGGCTGGAGGGCGATTTCAACCGCAAGGGCTCATCCGCCTTTGCCGGGTTGATGGGCCAGCAGGTCGCCTCACGGGGCGTTACGGTTCTTGATGATGGCACGATCCCGGACCGGCGCGGTTCGATCACGGTGGATGACGAAGGCACCCCGTCTGGCAAGAATGTTCTGATCGAGGACGGTATTCTTGTCGGGTTCATGCAGGACCGCCAGAATGCCCGGCTGATGGGCGTGGCACCTACCGGGAATGGGCGGCGTCAAAGCTATGCTCATGCACCGATGCCCCGCATGACCAACACCTATATGCTGGGCGGAGATGCCAACCCGGACGATCTGGTGTCAGACCTCAAAGACGGCATATATGCCGTCGGCTTTGGCGGCGGTCAGGTCGATATCACCAATGGCAAATTCGTCTTTTCCTGCACGGAAGCCTATCGCGTGCAAAATGGCAAAGTCGGTGCACCTGTCAAAGGTGCCACGCTGATCGGGGATGGGGCCACAGCGTTGCGCCAGATCCGGGGTTTGGGAAATGACATGGCGCTTGATCCGGGCATGGGGAACTGCGGCAAGCAGGGTCAGTGGGTCCCCGTGGGTGTCGGGCAGCCTTCGGTGCTGATCGGCGGGTTGACCGTGGGCGGATCGGCGGCCTGAGGGCATTTTGAATTCCGACGGTCCTGCATGCGGGGCGCGCGGCCACACGCGCGCCTCGTTGCGTTTGCCCCTCGCCTTGGGAACCCGGCTTTATCGTGGAATTTTCTGAAAAGCCGCGAATTCCTGTTCGGATTCATTCCGCATTAACCAGCAAAGCCTAAAAGTGATTCTGCAGGAAGGCGGAGCGACGGATGACCGAGGAACATTACTCTTCCACTCACCCCCCACTCCCACCCACCACGGAAGACGATCGGTTTTCGTGGCTTCGCCTCTTGCGCTCTCGTCGGGTTGGTGTGTCGACGTTTCACCGTCTCATGGCAGAGCATGGCTCGGCGCAGAATGCGCTTGCCGCATTGCCCGAAGTGGCAAAACAGGCCGGCATGGAGGCATATGAAATATGCCCTGCTGGCGTCATAGAGGCTGAGCTCAAGGCGGCAAAAGCCGCGTCCGCGCGGCTTTTGTGCCTGGGTGAGGCTGACTATCCGGCCATTCTGGCCGAACTGTCGGATGCACCGCCCGTACTCTGGACGATTGGGGATGTGTCTCTGTTCAAGCGCGAGACGATCTCGCTTGTTGGCGCGCGCAATGCCTCGTCGCTTGGAACACGGATGGCGCGGGCTTTGGCCCATGATCTTGGGGCAAAGGGACTGGTCATTGTCTCAGGGCTGGCGCGGGGAGTGGATACAGCGGCGCATCTGGCAAGCCTGAAGACCGGCACCGTTGCCGTGATGGCTGGGGGCGTGGACGTCATTTACCCATCCGAAAACACCAATCTGGCCCGCGATATCGCTGAACAGGGTTTGCGCGTGTCAGAACAGCCCATGGGCATGCAACCGATGGCGCGACATTTCCCACGACGCAACCGCATCATCTCGGGGTTGTCGCGGGGTGTTGTTGTCGTGGAAGCGGCCAGCAAATCCGGCAGTCTGATTACCGCGCTTGATGCCTTGGATCAGGGTCGCGAGGTGTTTGCTGTTCCCGGTCATCCGTTTGATGGGCGCGCGGCGGGATGCAACCTTTTGATCCGCGATGGTGCCACATTGGTGCGCAGCGCAGAAGATGTTCTCGAAGCCTTGTTGCAGCCCACCACCAAACCGATGGAACAGGACAGCCTGCCGCTGGCTCTGCCCGCCCCGCCAG
Organism: Aestuariivita sp.; assembly: GCF_049276915.1. Classification (NCBI taxonomy): domain Bacteria; kingdom Pseudomonadati; phylum Pseudomonadota; class Alphaproteobacteria; order Rhodobacterales; family Paracoccaceae; genus Aestuariivita; species Aestuariivita sp. Next base: position 95,001 of record NZ_JBASXK010000098.1, read on the forward strand.
ACACACGAAACCTGCATGAGACAGCCGCCTTGCATCAGCAGATTCTGGATCGGCTTGGACCATCGCCGATGGGGGAAGATCAGTTGATCCGTGATTTGAAATCGACCGCCAGGCAGGTCAATCCCGCACTGACCCTTCTGGAACTCGACGGGATGATCCATCGACAGCCCGGCGGCATGCTCTCGCGCATTGGCTGAGTGGGCAGCTGATGTAGGTGCCCTGCGACTGCGCTTGGCAATCAATGACAAAACAACCAGGCAAGGATCATGCTTGGAAACAGGTCGGCAGGGAACCTGCAGATACCCGCCAGTCTGAACAAGATCGACCGATCCAAAGCATGAAAATCGCGTTCGAACCGGTCGTCAAAAGTGACGCAGATCAGGCCTCATTGACAATCAACACTTGCACCCCACATGTTGCGCCGTCATACACCGCGCCAGTTCACGTGAATGAGGTTTTCCGCTAAATGCCTGTAGTTGTTGTCGAATCTCCGGCCAAGGCCAAAACGATCAACAAGTACCTGGGCAAGGAATACACCGTTTTGGCCTCTTACGGTCACGTCCGCGACCTGCCGGCAAAGGACGGTTCAGTCGATACGGACAACGATTTCGCCATGACGTGGGAAATCGCCAGCGACAGCAAGAAACATGTCAAAGCGATCGCCGATGCCTTGGCCGAGGATGGTGAGCTTATCCTTGCAACCGACCCCGATCGCGAGGGCGAAGCGATCAGCTGGCATCTGCAGGAAGCTCTCACCAAGCGCAAGGCAATCCGGAAAGACACTCCGGTCAGCCGCGTGACCTTCAACGCCATCACCAAAGCGGCGGTTGAAGAGGCGATGAAGAACCCGCGCCAGGTCGATATGCCCCTGGTCGAGGCATATCTTGCACGCCGCGCGTTGGATTACCTGGTGGGCTTCAATCTGTCCCCGGTGCTGTGGCGCAAACTGCCCGGCGCGAAATCCGCCGGTCGTGTTCAGTCGGTCTGCCTGCGTCTGATCGTGGAACGCGAAATGGAGATCGAAGTGTTTCGCGCCCGCGAATACTGGTCGGTCACAGCGATCCTGGTGACGCCGCGCGGTCAGGAATACGAGGCGCGCCTCACACAACTGGCCGGAAAAAAACTCGAGCGCTATGATCTCGAAAACGCAACCCAGGCGGAACTGGCGGTGCAGGCCATTACATCGCGCGATCTGACGGTTCAGTCGGTCGAGGCAAAACCTGCGTCCCGCAACCCGTCGGCCCCGTTCATGACCTCGACCCTGCAACAGGAAGCCAGCCGGAAATTCGGCATGGGCGCGCGCCAGACGATGAGCACCGCACAACGGCTTTATGAAGCCGGGCACATTACATACATGCGCACGGACGGGATCGACATGGCCCCCGAGGCCGTCATGGAAACGCGCGAAGCGATCAAGGAAAGATACGGTGCCGAATACGTGCCCAGCAGCCCGCGCATGTACAAGAACAAGGCAAAAAACGCACAAGAAGCGCATGAATGTATCCGGCCCACGGATATGTCAAAGGATGCGGCCGGCCTGAAACTGTCCGAGCCCGACCAGCGCAAGCTCTATGATCTGATTTGGAAACGCACCATCGCATGTCAGATGGAAGCCGCCCGCCTTGAGCGCACCACCGTCGACGTCTCCAGCAGTGACGGACAGGTTGTGATGCGGGCCACGGGGCAAGTCGTCCTGTTTGATGGCTTCCTGCGCGTGTATGAAGAGGGTCGCGACGACAGCGTCGTTGACGATGACGACAAGCGTCTGCCCCAGATCACGCAGGGCGAACCGGCACAAAAGCGCGGAATCACACCCGAGCAGCATTTCACACAACCGCCGCCCCGCTATACCGAAGCCACATTGGTAAAGCGCATGGAAGAGCTGGGGATTGGGCGCCCATCAACCTATGCCTCGATCGTGACCACGATCCAGGACAGGGGCTATGTCAGAAAGGACAAGAACCGGCTGATTCCCGAAGACAAGGGGCGGTTGGTGACGGCTTTCCTGTCGAACTATTTCCAAAAATATGTCGGCTATGATTTTACCGCCTCGCTTGAGGAAGAGCTTGACGATGTGTCAGCGGGCAACCGGGATTACCAGAAGGTACTGGAACGCTTCTGGCGCGATTTCTCGGCGGCGATCGAAGAAACGTCCGAACTGCGCATCACCGAGGTGCTTGAAAAGATCAATGAGGTGCTGGAACCTCATCTTTTCCCGGCGACCCAAGATGGCAGTGATCCGCGCCTCTGCCCCAATTGCGGCGCAGGTCGTCTGTCGATGCGCACCGCGCGTTCGGGCGGGGCCTTTATCGGTTGTTCGAACTATCCCGAATGCCGCTATACCCGGGCCTTCGGCCCTCCCGGGGCCGAAGATGACGGCGCAATCCCGCCCGATGGCAAATTGCTTGGCACAGATCAGGACGATGAGATCAGGATTTTCAAAGGTCGATTTGGCCCCTATGTGCAACGCGGTGCGGCGACCGAAGAGACCCCAAAACCCCCGCGCCAGTCGGTCCCCAAGGAGTGGCCCCCAGAAGAACTGGAACTGGAGCGCGCATTGATGCTGCTGTCTCTGCCGCGCAAGGTGGGCGATCATCCGGAAGACGGAATTCCGGTCTGGGCGAACATAGGGCGCTATGGCCCCTATCTCAAACATGCAGAAAGCACGTCAGAGCGCGGTGGCACCAATGCAAATCTCGAAAGCCTGGACGAGGTCTTTACCGTCGGCATGAACCGCGCGGTGCAGTTGCTGGCGGAAAAAGTCGCCAGCCGTGGCGGGCGAGGCAAAGCCGCGGCACCCATCCGCGAACTTGGTGAGCATCCCAAAGAGGGCGGTGCGGTAAACATCATGGATGGAAAATACGGGCCCTACATCAAATGGGAAAAGGTGAACGCCACCCTTCCCAAGGAGGTGGAGGTCGAGAGCGTGACAATGGATCAGGCCCTTGAGTTGATTGCCGAGAAGGCCGGCAAGAAGCCCACGCGCAAGAAAGCCACACGCAAGGCCAAGGCCAAACCCAAGACCTGACGTCTGCGCGGGGCGCTTGCCCAGAAGACAGGCGGATCGGGGCATTGATGGTCAGCGACAATCTGCCATGGCCTTCATCATTTATGACGGGATACAAGGGTCATTGATTGACTCTTCCCAGCCCGATTAGAATAGTCGCGCCGCCAGCCAAGGGAGCACACATGAAGAAAGTCTACGCAAACGCGTCCGAAGCTCTGGACGGACTGCTTTTTGATGGAATGACCGTTGCCTCGGGCGGTTTTGGCCTGTGCGGTATTCCCGAACTGCTTCTGCAGGCGATCAAGGAACATGGCGCAAAAGATCTGACCTTTGCATCAAACAACGCAGGCGTTGATGACTTTGGCATCGGCATTCTGCTCCAGACGCGTCAGGTCAGTAAAATGATCTCGTCCTATGTCGGTGAGAACGCCGAATTCATGCGCCAGTATCTGTCGGGTGAGCTTGAGCTGGAATTCAACCCGCAAGGAACGCTTGCGGAACGTATGCGCGCTGGCGGCTGCGGTATCCCGGGCTTTTACACCAAAACCGGTGTGGGAACGGTGATTGCAGAAGGCAAGGAACACAAAGACTTCGACGGCGAGACATATATCCTGGAGCGGGGCATCTTTGCGGATCTCTCCATCGTCAAGGCCTGGAAAGCAGACACAACAGGTAACGCGATTTTCCGCAAGACGGCGCGGAACTTCAATCCCCCTGCAGCCATGTGTGGCAAGGTCTGCGTGATGGAAGTTGAAGAGATCGTTGAACCCGGACAACTGGACCCCGACGGCATCCACCTGCCCGGCATCTATGTTCATCGGCTGATCCAGGGCGAGCATGAAAAGCGCATAGAACAACGCACGGTGCGCGCCGCCTGAGGATACGACCATGGCTGACACTCTCGCAGATTTGCAGGCTCGACGTCGGACGCTTAACCGGTTTTCCTGGTCCGAGTTGTCGATGAGAGTCACCGGGTTGATTGAAAGGCTGCACGGCACGTTACAACCTGGACGCGGCACGACCGGGTCCATCATTACACTCAATGTCCCCGCCGGTGGCCGGGACGCTTCTTTATAAGGACAGTCCGAACATGGCTTGGGACCGCAATCAAATGGCCGCACGCGCCGCACAGGAACTGCAGGACGGTTGGTATGTGAACCTTGGCATCGGTATACCGACGCTTGTGTCCAACTATATTCCCGAAGGAATCGAGGTCACGCTGCAATCCGAAAACGGTATGCTGGGCATGGGCCCCTTCCCCATCGATGGCGATGAGGATCCAGACCTGATCAACGCAGGCAAGCAAACCATCACCGAACTCCCCCAGACATCGTATTTCGACAGCGCGACCTCATTCGGAATGATCCGGGGCGGCAAGATCGCCATGGCGATCCTGGGTGCAATGGAAGTCTCCGAGAACGGCGATCTGGCAAACTGGATGATTCCAGGCAAGCTGGTCAAAGGTATGGGCGGAGCGATGGATCTGGTGGCCGGAGTTGGCCGCGTGGTGGTTGTCATGGATCACACCAACAAACACGGCGACAGCAAAGTGCTTCCGGAGTGCACGCTTCCCCTCACAGGAAAGGGAGTCGTGGATCGAATCATCACCAATCTGGGCGTTCTGGATGTGGTTGAAGGAGGTTTGCGCATCGTCGAAACCGCCGACGGCATTACCGAGGCCGAACTGCGCGCGGCAACCCTCGCCACGATCGTTGACTAAACGGGTTGTCTGATTTCGACATCCGGCGCGAGTAAGGTGACAGCAAGGGTCGCTTCTTCCTGGTGATTGATGGCCATCAGGCGGAACTGACCTTTTCAATCCTTTCGCCCCGTATGCGCATCGCGGATCATACCGGCATACCGGATGCTTTTCGCGCAAGCGGGGTCGGCGCGTCTCTGGTCGCGGATCTTGGTACCGTCGCACGCGGAAGGGTGGAAGATCGTCCCACTGTGCCCTTTCGTGAATGCCCAGCGCGCGCGCCATCCCGAATGGGCCGACGCTTTCAACCTTTGAAATGAAGTGGTCCTGCTTTTTAGGACAGGTTTGCGGCTTGGCTAAGATGCATCTGGTTTATGTTCATGCCGCTTTTCGTGTTTCACTTTGTTCGAAGTATGCCGCGTCTGGCGTGCGCTTGTCGAGGG